>JAADHM010000147.1 GCA_013151855.1 FCB group bacterium
TTTTTCGAATGGCGCCATTGTCAATATGATAAAACCGAATTTGATGCCGAAGTAAGTCTCAATAAATTAACTCTCTCCGGAAAAACTCATTTACTTGCCATAGTGCGCGATGTTACCGCCAGGAAACAAGCCGAAGAGGCTCTACGTAGTTCCGAAGAAAAATTCCGTACGATGGTGGAAAATTCCAATGATTTAATCTGGATGACGGATACCGAAGGTAAGTTAACCTATGCCAATAAGAGAGCGGAAGAAATTGTTGGTTATAAAGTATCGGAAGTATTGAACAGAGAGTTTAAAGATTTTGTGCCGGCAGAAGATGTTTCGCGGTTAAAGAAAATAATTCATGAAAGTTTAAAAGGTGAGTCTCAACGTTATCATGCTCATATTTTTCATAGGAACGGTTCTCTCTTAACCCTTTCCGTCAATAAAGCACCTATCCATAAAGACGGTAAAATAGTGGGAACGGTCTCTTTTGCGCGTGATATTACCGAAGAGTTACAACTAAAAAAAGAGCTGGCTAAAGCGGAAAAACTGGAATCGATTGGGGTTCTCGCCGGTGGGATAGCCCATGATTTCAATAATTTCCTTACCGGTATATTAGGTAGTCTTTCTTTGGCAAAAATGGGTTTAAACTCTGATAGTGAAACTTTTGAGTGTCTGGATGAAGCCGAGAAAGCTACCGTGCGCGCTCGTGATTTAACGCAACAACTGTTGACTTTTTCCAAAGGTGGCGAGCCCATAAAAAAGACGGCTTCCATTACCAACTTAATAAAAGATACCGTTTCTTTTGTGCTCAGAGGTTCCAATATCAAACCGGAATTTTTCTTTGATGATAATTTAAATCAAGTTGAAATTGATACCGGTCAAATAAGTCAAGTTATACATAATTTGATTCTTAATGCCAAGCAGGCGATGCCTGAGGGGGGAACTATTAAGATTAAAGTTCAAAATAAAGAATTCAAAAAGGATGCAAATCTCCCTTTGAAAAAAGGTAAATATATTAAAATTATCATAACTGATGAAGGAATCGGTATCCCTGAGAAGATATTACCAAAAATATTTGATCCTTATTTTACCACCAAACAAAGTGGTAGTGGACTGGGGTTGGCATCGTGTTATTCGATAATAAAAAAACATGACGGTCATATAGCGGTGACAACGAAACTCGGAGAGGGAACGACCTTTAGAGTTTATCTCCCCGCCAGTATAAATAAAGCAAAAATAAAAAAAGAAAATCTTCTTGAGGATTTACATGGGATAGGTCGAATTTTGATAATGGATGATGAAGAAATCATTCGCCATTTGAGCGGTAAAATTTTAATCAAATTCGGTTATTCGGTGGATTATGCTGAAGAAGGATCAAAAGCGATTGAGCTCTATAAACAAGCCATGGAAAATAACCAACCTTATGATGCAGTCATTCTTGATATGACGATACCGGGCGGTTTGGGAGGATTAGAAACATTGGAACATCTGTATCGTTTAGATTCTAAAGTGAAGGCTATTGTTTGCAGCGGTTATTCCAATGATCCGGTGATGGCGGATTTTCGCAAGTACGGTTTTTGCGGAGTTCTTCCCAAGCCATTTAGACCAAAGGATTTGGGGTCTATTATCAAACAGGTGTTACAAGATAATATTGTTCCGGTAAATTCTTGATGATAAAAAAATTGGGCATAAGGATAAGCCTTATATCCATAATTGGGGAATAATGAGAGGCATTCATCTTCTTCGGGGTCTATTTTTTAGAGGTCAAAGGGAAACAATAAGTCAAACCACCGATAAATCCCAGATATCCGGTATCGTCAAAATTAGGTAAATCAGCACCAAATTTATCACTGTCACTGGTGAATATATGGTATGGTAATGATTAAGTCTCAATACATTTATAATATTCAACTTTTGTGAACAATTTACTTTTTAACGGATTTGTAAGTTAAAAAATAACCGATTACGTATAATAAAAGCCCCCCAAATAATAGCTGATAGAGATATGGTTTTGGTGGCATTTGTCTCAATATCGCATTCGAGTCATGCATAAATGAAAAAAGAATTACGGCGGAACCTAATATTGATAATAACCACGCGCTTAGGGGAGGGTGTATCTTGAAACCGCGATGGTAAATAAGTGTCAGATGAAACCCGAAAACAATCATCAGTAATGCCACCAGAGCAGGAGCAATAACGGGGCCAATCCAGGGGAGGGGAATAAGGAATAACACATCCCATTGGAAAATCGAAGCGGGCCAACCGATAGTAATTTTTAACCAGAGATAATAAAATATATCCCATATACCAAAAATGAAAATGAAAAAGCCAAACTTTTCCCACGCTTTTTTACCCATTAAAAGGGTTACTGAAATCAACATTACCATAGTGGAAAATTCACGAATGATTTCGATAACGATGAATTTGTTCGGCATTACTTTAAGCGGGAAAGCGAAACCTTCGGGATAGTAAATTTCTCTAATATAGATGACTACCGCAGCCTCAAAGTAAGCCATCGCCATAGCGAATATCGATAATAAAATTAGTTTTCGTCGATAAGAAAGATTTTCACAAATTGCCAAATTAAACCTCTTGTATTATAATAACAAAAACAACATAATTATGATGATGACTTCAAGAACAAAATATGTTATTTTTCGAAGAAATAATTCCATAAAAACTTTTCTCAATAGAGTATTATTTACATAAGATAAGAGATTAATCGTAATATATTTTGATGTGATACAAAAAGAATTTATGGATCATACGGAAGCATTAAAAAAAGAATTAAAACAGTTTAGCTGGCAGGATATTGGTCAACAAACGTCACGGAGAATATGGGATGTTGTTATTGTCGGTGCCGGTCCGGCTGGCGCTATGGCCGCCATATCTTTGGCAAAAGAGGGACATCGGGTACTTCTTGTAGATAGAGCCGTATTCCCTCGTGATAAAGTATGCGGTGATAGTATTATCGATACTGCCGGTGCCTATATCGAAAAAATAGGTTTGTCCGAAAGGTTTCAGGAACTTAGCAAGCAATTAGCCGGAATCAGAGTGTTTAGTCCTTCGGGGGTTGAATTCACTATTTATGTAAAATATTTTACCATAAAACGAAAAATATTCGATGCTCTTTTGGTTCAAAAGGCAATAGAAAATAAGGTGACTTTTGCCCAAGGACAAATTGTCGCCGTTGATGAAAACGATGACGATACCCTTTCTTTTTTTTCACGTCACTCATCATTAATCGTTAAAGCTCGTTTTGGTATTATCGCTACCGGAGCTAACATAGGTTTGGCTCGTAAATTAAAAGCGGTGACAACTTTAAAACCGGATGCCATTGCTATGCGTTGCTATGCCAAGTCATCGTTGATTATAGACCATATTATTCTTTCCTACGATAAACATATCATTCCCGGTTACGGGTGGATTATTCCTTTGGGAAATAATGAATACAATCTTGGTTGTGGCATATATTTTCAGAATAAAAGCTCATTTAATTTACAAGAACAGTTTCGGTTTTTTATCACTCATTTCCCTTTGGCAAAAGAACTTTTAAAAAAGGGAGAAATAATAACACCTCTTCGCGGTGCCGCTTTACGCTGTGGATTGAGAGGAGTAAAAACTAACATCAACAATAAAATCTTATTAACCGGAGAAACTATCGGAGCTACTTTTCCTTTTTCCGGAGAGGGAATTGTTCCCGCCTTGGAAACGGGTGAAATGGCGGCATCCGCCGTCCACCAATATTTAACGACGGGAAATCGGAGATTTTTGGATAACTACACTTTTGCCATTAATTCGCAATTGAAACCAAAGTACAAAGGCTTCGAAATTGCCCAGAAGTGGGTGTCGTATAGTTGGTTGAGTAATTTCATGGCGTACCGAATAAAAAAAAGCAAATATTTACGAAACGTATGTGCCGCTTGCATAGCCAAAAAAGCCGACCCTCGCGAAGTTTATTCTTTAAAAGGAATTTTAAATTCTTTTATAAAATGAAGTTATGGTATTTGGTTAATGTTCTTGCCAAGAAGTTTCACATTTATTATATATAAAAATATCAACTAAAACTTGAAAGTCTTATATGTATCATCTTTTAGGTCATAGAGAAAAGTTTTTCTTTATGTATAACCTATTAAAAAATTAGGAGGAAATATGACAGAGGAAGTGAAAAAGAAAGGTTTGTCAAAGGGTTGTCTCATCGGTTTGATTGTTGTCGGCGCCCTGTTGGTCTTGATAATCATTTTAACGATTACCTGTTATGCCAAAAGGGAAGATTTGGCTAAATTTGCAGCGGTAACAATTGTCAATGGAGCTAAAAATATAGTGGCAAAAACTCCCCCTCAGGGAATTGACACCGTTCAATTTGACGCTGTGGTTGATTCTTTTATTCAAAAAATAAATAAAGCACCTTTTGATAAAGAAAAATACGCTACCTTTTTTAGAAAAATACAATCGGTTTCCAGTGATAAAAAAATTGACTCCACAGAAGCGATTCAAATGATGCAAGCTATGTATGATTATTTCCCTGATTTGAAAAAACTGCCGTCTCCGGAAAAGACATCCGACTCTACTGCCGTCCCTGATACGCTTTCGGGGCGTTAGCTTTAAAAAATCAAAGCCAAAGAGAGGGCAAAGAAATTAAGTATGTTAACCGTAGCTATTATCGTATTTGCTTATTTGATTGGTTCGGTTCCTTTTGGATTAATTGTCAGCCGTATAGCAGGAGCACCCGATATCAGAAAAACCGGTTCGGGGAATATCGGAGCAACCAATGTGTGGCGAGTATGTGGTTTTAAAACTGCGATATGGGTTTTTGTCGGTGATATTGGCAAAGGTGTCTTGGCTGTTTTACTGGCTCGTTATTTCACCGCGCATTATGAGTTAGCTTTCTTTGCCCGGGATGTTTTTTTAGTCATTTGTGCTTTGGCGGCTGTCATGGGGCATGTGTTTCCCATATATCTGAGCTTTAAAGGCGGCAAAGGGGTTAATACCGCTTTGGGTACAATGGCAACTCTTTTACCCCGGGAAACGCTGATTAGTTTTGTCGTTTTTGTAATTGTTGTCTTTTTGTTTCGCTATATTTCGTTAGGTTCTATAATTGCTGCCATTAGTTTGTTCGTAGCTGTTGCTGTTGAAAAATACTTTCTGCATTACAACATTGCCATGATATATTTCTATCTCTCTTTGGCTTTGGCAATATTGATTATTATTACCCACCGTAAGAATATCGGACGTTTGGTAGCCGGTAAAGAAAACCGTTTTTCCTTTTCCGGTAAAGCGAAAGTGAAGGGTGTCGATGTTTGACCGTATTGCTATTTTAGGTGCCGGTTCGTGGGGGATGGCTATGGCTTATATGCTTGACAAAAACGGAAAACAAGTCAAGCTTTGGGAGTTTAATACCGATGATTACCGCCAATTGGTCACTTTGCGCCAACGCTCCGACAAATTGAAGAATCTAAAATTGGCGCCATCCATTGACATTACCAACGACCTCAAGTATGCCCTTGAAGATGTTCAATTGGTTATTTTGGCTATCCCTTCCCAATTTTTGAGATCTGTTTTGGTGTCAATGAAAAATTATCATTTTGCTCGGACCGGATTTGTGAGCCTCGCCAAAGGCATCGAAAATTCCTCTTTGAAACGGATGACGGAAATTGTTAGTGAAGAACTCGACGTTGACCCCGCTTTTGTAGCGGCTTTATCGGGACCTTCGCATGCGGAAGAGGTCGCCCAAGATATGCCCACCGCGGTTGTGGTGGCTGGAAGTAATCCCGAATATCTGACCAACCTTCAAGCTACTTTCAGCAACCGCTCGTTTCGAGCATATCAAAGTAATGATATCATTGGTGTTGAACTGGGGGGTGCGTTAAAAAATATTATTGCTATTGCCGCCGGTATTACTGCCGGTTTGAAAATGGGGGATAATACCATGGGCGCTTTGATAACGCGTGGGTTGGCTGAAATTAGCCGCTTGGGAATCGCTATGGGAGCCCAAGCACAAACTTTTGCCGGCTTGTCGGGTATTGGGGATTTGGTTACCACTTGTTCTTCGAAGCACAGCCGCAACCGTTATGTGGGAGAAAAAATCGGACAGGGCGAAAAGCTCGATAATATTTTGAACAATATGTCGATGGTCGCCGAGGGGGTGGCAACCACCCGTTCCGGTTATGCCTTAGCCCAGAAGTACGATATTGAGATGCCCATTACCAATGAAGTTTATGAAGTATTGTTCAATAATAAACCTCCTGATGTTGCTGTCGGGGAACTGATGGAAAGAAAATTAAAGGCAGAGATATGGTAAGAAATAAAACCGCTGAAAGGGGATTGCTATGTTAAGCAAACGAGGAGGGGAAAAACTTTATTACTCGATTAGTGAAGTGGCTAAAATTACCGGATTGGAACCTTACGTTTTAAGATATTGGGAAAAAGAATTTGATGTCTTAAAACCCAAGAAAAATCGCGGTGGCAACAGAACCTATACTCAAAAAGATATCGAAATAATCAACCGCATAATTCATTTGCGTACCCAAGAAAAGCTGACCATTGCCGGCGCCCGGAAAAAGCTGATGATGAAAAAACCGGGCGAAGAAAAAGCGACTATGGTCTCTTCCGCCAAAGCCAAAACCCTTATCGGGCAGATAAAAAAAGATATAAAAGACTTGTTGGAACTTTTCTCTTGAATTTTGGAAATATTTATATACATTGCCATAGCCTCTATCGAATTAAATGATGTCGGAGCGTAGCGCAGTTTGGTTAGCGCACTCGCTTGGGGTGCGAGAGGTCGGCCGTTCAAATCGGCTCGCTCCGACCATTTAAGTTTAACGCTTATATCCTTTTCGTATTTTATGTAAATAATTAATGTAATAATATCTCTTCGGATTGCTTATATTACCCTGATGTTTGAAGTAAAAAAATATGCGGTCTTGGTGATGATACCGGCTTATAACGCAGCGCCATATATACCGGAATTGATTAACCGTTTAAGGGTCTATGTTGCCGATGAAGATATTCTTTTTATCAATGATGGTTCCACCGATAATACTCTGGAACTGTTAAAGGATAATAGGGTCAACTATATTTCCTTCCCTGAAAATCGAGGTAAAGGGGCGGCATTGATGGCCGGTTTTGAGTTCGCCATAAAAAATAATTACGACTCGGTGCTTACTATCGATGCCGATTTGCAACATTTACCGGAAGAGATTCCTCGCTTTTATGCTTTGGATGATGGGCGTCATTTGATCATCGGCACTCGAAGTTTTAGTTTGAAGGAAATACCGTATTCGCGATGGTTGTCGAATAATTTAACATCTTTGATAGTTTCTGTTTTTTCCACGCAGCGGGTGCGGGATAGCCAATCCGGCTTTAGATTGATACCGGTGGAGTTGCTCAAAACTATTCGTTTGAATTCTGTAAAATATGATTTTGAATCGGAAATTTTATTCAAAGCGGGGGCGATGGGTTATCCCGTTGTCGAGGTGCCCATCTCAACGGTGTATGATAATGCTACTTCTTATATCAATCATTTTTTAGATACCACCCGTTTTATCCGTCAGATATGGAAAAGGATTTGGATGTAAGGGGTCATTGGTAAGTGCAATCGCCCTTGATTTCATCTTAGACAAGTATAAGCAGGTCAGGAGGCCTGCCCTCCTGACGAATAATTTTTGTCAAGCTTCTCGTAATCCTGAGCCACAAAAGCTACGGGAATAATATAAACTTGCTTTTTAAAATGTTAGTTTCTATCCTGTAATCGGTTAATGAGTGAGTTGGACAATAATTAGATACGATTATTTACAGTCTCGACGTTTGGTTTCGTAGTCTGTACCATAAGATAATATCCACACCAAATACGGGAGGAAAAGCTAAAGTTAAATGACATTTACCAAGAAGATAAAAATCCAAGGGCTTTTAATAAAGCAAAGAGAGGTATTTCTTCAGTTGGGCGATGCTTTTATCATTGGAGCCCTTGCGGGTCTCGCCGGCGGTGGGTTTCGTCTCTTTGTCTCACATATTGGAGAATGGCGCAAGCAACTTTTTTCCCGGCTTGACGAGGTATCTTCATGGTCATGGCTGGTTGCGATTGTTCTTTCGGCGGTTACTGTTTTTATCTCGATATGGCTGGTACGAAAATATGCTCCGGAAACATCCGGCAGCGGAGTGCAAGAGATTGAAGGTGCCTTGGAAGGCGTGCGGCCGGTGCGTTGGCGACGAGTACTGCCGGTAAAATTCATCAGTTCTTTATTATCGCTCGGAAGCGGTATGGTTCTCGGACGTGAAGGTCCTACCATTCAAATAGGTGCCAGTCTTGGTAAAATGATTGGAGACAAATTCCATCGTACCCGAGAAGAAATCCACATGCTTCTTGCGGCAGGAGCGGGAGCGGGACTTGCCGCGGCGTTTAATGCCCCTTTTGCCGGGGCGATTTTTGTCATCGAAGAAATGAGGTCGCAGTATAAATACAACTTCTTTTCCTTTCAACTCATTATGGTGGCGGCGGCAACATCCGATATTGTTGTAAGGGGACTTACGCAACAAGGCCCTATTATTAATATGACTATTTTCCCCTCTCCCCCCCTCAGCTCTCTTTGGTTATTTCTTATTTTTGGAGCTGTTTTTGGCGTTCTTGGTTTTTTCTTTAATCGTCTTATCATATCTTCACTTAATATCTTCTCCGGTTTGCACGGGTGGAAATATAAATTTTCGGGAATATTTGTCGGTGCTGTTATCGGTTTGATTGGATGGAAATATCCTGATGCGATTGGCGGAGGTTACGATGTCATTTCGAAATCACTCGGTCATTCCTATACCGTTCAAGCACTGATTATTCTTTTTGGAGTCCGTTATCTGTTAACCTTATTCAGTTATGGTTCTGGAGCACCGGGCGGTATCTTTGCTCCCATGATTGCCCTCGGCACTTTGATGGGACTGTGGTTCGGTTATGTTACTCATGGTTTGTTTCCCAGCTTAGTGGGATATTCCAGTTTTTTCGCCGTGGCGGGAATGGCAGCTTTGTTTGCGGCAACGGTCAAAGCTCCCTTAACCGGTATCGCTTTGGCGGTGGAAATGACATCGAATTTTAATCAAATATTACCTCTCATTCTTACCTGTGCGGGAGCTACGATAGTTTCTTATAAATTAGGGAGTAAGCCAATTTATTCGGTTCTGTTAAAACGGACTCTTGATATGGAAAGGGATGAAGAAGTAGCAGATGCCTCAAAGCCTGATAAAGAGCCCGACGATTAAGTAAAGATATTCCCATAACCACAAAAACTGCTTCAAATATATTTATAATTTCTTTTTACCTTCAACATTTGCTTGCTTGGATGACTACTTTACCTTAAAATAGCTTTTGAATTAATAACATTTTTATAACTTTTTTTAAAATTTGTATGTGAATGATTGATTTCAAAAATGTCTAAAAAAAGAATTTTAATTACCAATGATGACGGTTATTATTCCGATGGTATCAGGACTTTATATGATGAGCTTAAAAAGAAGCATGATGTTTTCATGGTCGCTCCCGACCGTGAGCAGTCCGCCAGCTCCCATTCCTTGACTCTTAACCGTCCCTTGCGAGTGCATAAAATAGATAAAAACTGCTTTGCCACCGATGGCACCCCTACCGATTGTGTGATGCTTGCCATTCATCTTTTGTTTAAACGTAAAAGACCGGATATGATTATTTCCGGTATCAATCACGGCGCCAATATGGGCGATGATATTACTTATTCGGGTACGGTGGCGGCGGCGATTGAGGGCTCCATTTTGCAAATACCTTCTTTAGCTGTTTCCATGGCTCATTACGAACCGGCGATGCCGATGACAAGAGCGGCAAAATTCGTGACTAAATTAGTGACCTCGTATGAAAAATTGAATTTGGAACCGGCGACTTTTTTAAACATAAACCTCCCTCCCGATAATGGCAAACCAATGAAAAAATATAGATTTACCAAATTGGGAATAAGGTTATATAAAGATATTATTGTCCACAAAACCGACCCCAGAGGTAAACCGTATTATTGGATTGGCGGCCGTCCGAAATGGAAAACGACCAAAGGCTCGGACTTCGAAGCCGTCAATAAGGGAATTATTTCCATCACACCCTTGAAACTGAATTTTACCGATAGAGATGCTTTGGAAAGATTGAATGATGTTGGTTTTTCTCTTTAATGAGATATTTTGCAATAACTTACCAGTTTCACAAAACAGTTGACAAAAAATTAAAATGCCGTATCATAATTTTTCAAAGTAAATATTTCGGGGCGTGGCGCAGGTTGGTAGCGCGCTTGGTTCGGGACTAAGAGGTCGCTGGTTCGAATCCAGTCGCCCCGATGTTGATTTACAAATTTATAAATCTTAACTTTTTATCAATTAAAAAGGACGAAAGGGTCTATACCCATGACACCAAAAAGGAAACCGGTTATTGCTGTAATTGGGGCTGGGAAATGTTCAAAAAAACTGCGTGATATGGCTGCTGAAGTTGGTCGTTTTGTTGCCGAAAATGATGGGGTAATTGTCTGCGGAGGATTAGGGGGAATTATGGAAGGTGCCGCACGGGGCGCTAAAGAAGCAGGCGGAGTTACTATCGGTATTTTACCCACTGAAAACAAAGAAGATGCCAACGATTATATCGATTATGTCATTCCCACCGGTTTTGGGGAGGCAAGAAATATTATGGTTATCAGAACTGCCGACGCAGTAGTTGCGTTTCCGGGTAAATATGGTACTCTTTCTGAGATGGCATTCGCTCTCAGGGCGCAAAAACCGCTGGTGGCTGTTAATGCTTGGAAATTGGGTGACGAAATCATTCAGGCCAAAACGCCTTTGGAAGCGGCTAAATTGGCCATGGAAAAAGTAGGAAGAAAAAAATGAGTTCGGTTGCCGCCGAACTAATAATTTATGGATTTGTTCAGGGAGTTAGTTATCGATACTTCTGTTATCGAAAAGCAGTTAACTTAAATCTTACGGGATGGGTGAGAAATAATCCCGATGGCTCGGTGCAAACTTTTGTGGAAGGTGAGCGGGGAGCAATTGAAATATATATCAAAGAGTTAAAGACCGGTACCCCGGCTTCTTCGGTTACCGATATCAAAGTGAAATGGTATGATTATTCGGGGAAATATGATAAATTTAAGATAACTTTTTAATTTGAAAAAAGTATGGAAGAATTAAAAAAATATATCCGTAGTGTTCCTGATTTTCCTCAAGCGGGAGTGAATTTTTATGATATTACCACCCTTTTGCAAAATCCGGTGGGATTCCAAAAAGCGCTGAAACCGATGGAGGAATTTATCAAGAAAAGGGGCGCTCAGAAAATTGTTGCCATTGAGTCCCGTGGGTTTATTTTTGGAGCTGCTTTGGCGGATAGGCTAAATCTTGCTCTTATTCCGGCACGCAAACCGGGAAAATTGCCTTATGAAACTATCAGCGAAGAATATGCTTTGGAATATGGCACCGACAAATTGGAAATGCATGCTGATGCCATCAATAAAGGTGAGAAAGTGGTCATTGTCGATGATTTGATTGCTACCGGAGGAACAATTCAAGCTGTGGGAAAGATGGTGGAAAGATTGGGTGGGGAAGTTGTGGGAGTTTCCGTTGTTATTGCCCTTACTTTTTTACCGTATCAAGAAAAACTGCAAAAATATGAAGTTAATTATTTGATATCCTATGACAAGGAATGACTTGTATTAGGTTATTATCTATCTTTAAGTCATAAATGTCGTAGGCAATTATTATAAAAAATATCGCCCCCGTAGCTCAGTAGGATAGAGCGTCGGTTTCCTAAACCGCAGGTCGCAGGTTCGATTCCTGCCGGGGGTAGGTAAATAGTTGGAGTTAATTTGGTCTGAAAATGTTAAATTAATCGGTGAATTTGTTTTTTTTGTGCAACTCCTTAATTAATATAGAGATAAACCTTATAATAATGTGTTAAATCATTTGACATAGACAAAAAGATATCATATATTCGTTAATTATTTTTTACATTATTTTCGTCTATGATATTAAAATAATTATGTTCAATAAAGGAGTTTAAAATAATGAAACAGTCTTGGCTAAAGGCATTTGTTTTGTTAATATCAATTAGTTCGATAACATATGTACAAAGTTTTGCTCAAAATGACACTATAATTGATACGAGCTATCAAGTTTATGATTTTGATTTTACCGGCGGAGGAGCCAGGGCTGAAGGCATGGGAAAAGCTTTTCTGGGTATTTCCGATGATATTACCGGTGGTTCATGGAATCCGGCGGGGATCTTCGAGCTTGATGGTCCCATAGTGGGAATTAGTTGGGCATCTTTATTGCCACGGGGAACTTCCAACGCCACCTTTTGGTCACATTCTTTGAAAAGTAATAACCGTGGTTCTTTTAATACGATTAGTTCTTTTAATCTCGTAGCTCCTGTTCGTATTAAAGGGCATCCTTTTGTGGGATCGTTCAATTATGTTCGGGATTTTAATGCTTTTCAGCAGTTGCAAGTATATGGTTCTGATTCGATTCCTCGGTTCATATATATCCGTTATAATAATAGGATTGACACCACTTTCAGAGATACTTTATTAAATGAAGTTTATTCGCACTTTCAATTAGATGGTGGTTTATATTCCCTTAATTTTGCGATTGGAACTCGATTATATAATAAAATTTCTTTTGGTGTGAGCGGAAATGTATATACGGGAAAAGCGTTATGGCAGGTAAATAATAAGTACTTGATATATGATAACCCTTTCGATCCATTTGGAACACAAAGAGGTTTGGCTGAATTTAACACCACCGTTATCGATACCAATAAATTTAATGGCTTTAATGCTACCATTGGATTTAAATACAACGGGGAAAAGTTTGATGCGGGATTGGTTATAAGAACTCCTTTTACTTTAAACGAAAAGTATGTTCATACCATTTATAGAATAACTAAATTTAACGGATTGGTACGATCGCAACAAACCGACACCACTTATTATGGAGATAGATTAACTAAATATGAAATTCCTCTCATAATCGGTGCCGGATTCGGATATCATCTTCGTGACAATTTTCTTTTAGCCGCCGATGCCGAATATCGTAAATTCAGCGGCAAAAAGATAAAAATAAGGACTAAAATTACTATTGATCCCAGCGGTTCCAACCAAGAAACCTATCTGGTGTTAGACCCTCATTGGAATAATGTTTTTACTTTCCGTTTGGGAAGTGAATATCTGTGGGACACAAAATACGGAGAAATTCCGTTGCGTACCGGTTTTGGTTTTATTCCCTTACCGGCTCCCAATGTTTCGGCAAGCGGGGATACAACGACCGCGGTTAGGTATAATTTTTCAGTGGGAACAGGGATTCATTGGTCTCAAATATCTTTAGATATTGCCTATACCTATTCGTATTTAGATCAAAGTTTCGGTAACCATGGTGGCTTGGAAAATATTAAATATGATCAACGGAATCACCATCTTAGTTTTTCCTTTACCGGTATTTTTTAATTAAGAAACAGGAAATAAGAACTGTTAATTTTATAAGTAGGTTATAGTATCATTAAGCAATGTCCGATATAAGATTTGAATGATTGCAGTTTAGGAGTTTAGATGTACGGAAAAGTTAAATTATCGAAAAGGCAGATCAAAGAAGATAAATTTATGACCTTTGTCCTTAATGCGAAACACCAGCTTATGGAGAACTGGCAGTTTTACGTCATAGGTGTCATTGTCGTCATATTGGCTGTTATCGCTGTTATCTATTATAATAATAGTCGTCAAGCTAAAGCTCAGCAAGCGGCGCAACAATTTTCCCAAGCTCTTTCCGAGTACCGCAGCGGGAAAACACAGGTAGCTATTATGAGCTTTACTCAGATACTTGACGATTATTCCAACGACAGAGTTGCCGAAGAAGCGACCTTTTTGCTGGGAAACATCAATTTAAAATCAAAAAATTATCCGGAAGCTATTCGTTATTATGAAATGTATCTTAAGAAATATAAAAAAAACAAACTAAATCGTGCCGCTTCTTTGGCCGGTATTGCTGCTTGTTACGAAGATCAAGCAAAATATACCGATGCCGCCAAGAAATTTATTGCCGCTTACAACGAAGACCCCGATGGTCCTTTAATCGGCGATTATCAAATATCGGCGATGCGTAATTATCTTTTAGCAGGTGATATCGAACAGGCAAAGAACAATCTTAAGATAATTGAGGATAAATTCAAAGGGACCGATCTGGAAAAAAGAGCTGTTCGTCTGTTTACCGAGAAAACTCTTCTCCAGAACCACACGCAAGGTTAAAGCTCTCATTTCGTTAGGGGAATAAACCGTGTCACAGGAAAAGCCTGTTAAGTTAGCCATCTTGTGGCATATGCACCAGCCAAATTATCAGCTATCCAATTCTAAAAAAATGATTATGCCTTGGGTGCGCTTGCATGCCCTCAAGGATTATCTTGATATGCCTTTAATGGCCAGCAAGTATGAAAACGTTAAAGTTACCTTCAATTTGGTGCCTTCGTTAATCGATCAAATCGAACTCTATTTGAACGGAGGTACGGATCCCCATTTAGAATTGTCACGAATAAATGCCGAGCAATTAAACAAAGAGCAAAAGCTGGAAATATTGGAAACTTTTTTTGCCGGACATCCGCAGACGATGATTAAACCATATCCTCATTTTTACGCCCTATATAAAAAGGCAAGAAATAACCATCACCATGATATCCTTCCCTCTTTATTCAGCTCCGATGAAATGCGTGATATTCAGGTATGGTCTAATTTAATTTGGGTCGACCCCATGTTTAGAGAAAAGCAGCCCGTTAAATCTTTACTGGCCAAAGAAAAACATTTCACCGAAGAAGAGAAACACGCTTTTCTCGATTGGCAACTAAATT
>JAADHM010000206.1 GCA_013151855.1 FCB group bacterium
TAGATAAAACCATCGAGCCTTTTTATAGCCCCGGTAAAAGAATTATGCCGGCAATAATTGATAATATCAAAAAATTGGAAAATATTCTATTCTATCAATTACTTAAAGAAGGAATAATTATCGAAAAATGGAATGCCGATGATGTAGTTAAAGGGAAGAAAAATATTGTCGGTTTTAAAGTCAGCAATTATGAAGAATGGTCACATTATTTCCCAACCAAGAAATTCCAACCGCAACCTTTCGATAATATAAAAAGCAGAGCAGAATTAGAAACCCTTGGTTGGAGTAACTATCAAATTAAAAAAGCTGTTGAAAACAGCATTATTGAACCGGTATATGCTGAAAGCGATATCCCTATCCTTGATTTTATCATCCCTCGTGAGAATCTGCTGGATATCAAACTAAATCAACAACAACAGCAGGTATTCCATAACATAAAAAAAAAGCTTACCGAGGGGTTTAAAACTTTTCTTCTTCACGGTGTCACCGGTTCCGGCAAGACAATAATCTATTGCCATTTGAGTCGAGAAATAATTAAGGCTCATAAAACAGTTTTGATGTTAACCCCCGAAATAGCTTTAACATCGGCGGTGCTGGCATATTTTCGAGGATTTTTCGGTAACCAAGTAACTATTATCCATTCCGCTATGTCACCGAAAGAACGGATGGAAAGCTGGCGCGGTATCCTTCGGGGGAAATATTCCATTGTTGTCGGTCCCCGCTCGGCGATTTTTGCTCCCCTGTCTAATTTGGGTTTAATTATCGTCGATGAAGAACACGACAGTTCTTACAAACAAACCGACCCCGCTCCTCGTTTTCACGGACGGGACGCTGCCATTATGAGAGCCAAATTAAATAATATTCCCGTTCTGCTCGGTTCGGCAACCCCTTCATTGGAATCGTATCATAACGCTTCTTTGCAAAAATACGAACTATGGGAATTAACCCAACGCCCGGGGCAAGCCAAACTTCCCGTAGTGCGTATCGTAGATATGAAAAAGGAACGACTTCAAGGCGATTTACCCTATATTTCTTATACGTTAAAAAAAGAAGTCGATACCCGTCTGGAAAAAAAGGAACAGGTAATTTTGTATCTCAACCGTCGCGGTCATTCTCCCCAGTTAAAATGCAACGATTGCGGCTATGTTCCCCATTGTCCCAACTGTCAGGTAAAACTGACCTATCATAAAACAGGGAAAAAACTTTCCTGCCATTACTGTGGTTATGTTTTAAATAATTACGATACCTGCCCCCAATGCCAGAGCCATCGTTTCTTATATTTAGGTGTGGGAACACAAAAAGTCGAAGAGAATATCCCTCGTCTCTTCAAGGGAGCCAAAGCGATTCGCTTGGATTCCGACTCCGCCACCGGCAGAGAAAAAGCCTACCAAATTTTAAAAGATTTTTCACGGCATAAATACAATTTGTTACTGGGAACGCAAATGGTAACCAAAGGGCTGGATTTACCGGAGGTTACTTTGGTGGGGGTGCTTTCCGCCGATATGAGTTTGGATATGCCCGATTTTCGTTCTTCGGAAAAAACTTTTGCCCGTCTTTTGCAAGTTGCCGGAAGAAGCGGTCGCTTTCAAACGCCCGGTGAAGTTATTATTCAAACCTTTTATCCCAATCATGAGGTTATTCACGATGCCGCCCGTCAGGATTATCAATCGTTTTACGAGAGAGAAATCATCTCCCGCAAAAATCTATGGTATCCCCCTTTTTCAAGGCTGATAAAAATAGTCCTATCATCCGCCGATGAAAAAAAATTGGAACCGGAAGCCCTTAAATTCCGTCAACGTCTTGATAACAAACTTCATAACCTATCGATCAAAACCGAAATATTAGGACCGGCTCCCTGCCCTTTATATTATTTACGAAAGAAGTATCGCCGCCACTTATTTATCAAAACCCGCCAAATCATTAAATTAGTCAGACTACTAACGGAGTGGGAAATAAACGAACCCCATTTCAAGCTCCCCTCATCCATTAAACTAACCGTTGACATTGACCCCGATGATATGATGTAAATAGGTTCTATTTCTTTTTTAATAGCTTTTTTTATTAACGTTATAACAATTTCATATTGTCAATCAATCTTACTTTATGAACTCGCACGGCCAAAGAACAAACCGTCTCGGAAGCTACTTTTTTTAGAGGCGTTAAAGTTGTAAAATCAGTAAAAGCTATATAGTCGATAGCAGCTGAAGGACAAACTTTTTTGATTATGGCTTTCATCTCTTTTTCAATTTTACGGCAATCTCTGATTTTTTCTTTGGTGACCATTGCTTTTGCCTTTTTCAAAGCATAATAAAGACATAACGCTTCCTTGCGTTGCGCTGCGGTAAAATATTTGTTCCGCGAAGACATCGCCAACCCATCTTTTTCACGAACGGTGGGAGCAATGATAAACTTTATTGGGTATCCCAAATCAAAAGTCATTTGCTTTAATACCATCGCCTGCTGATAATCTTTCATACCGAAAATAGCGACATCAGGTCGGGTTATGTTAAATAATTTGGCGACAATCGTTGTTACTCCTCTAAAATGAGTCGGGCGCATAGCTCCTTCAAGAGTTTGCGTCAGCTTTTCAACTGCGACGAAGGTCTGAAAATGGTCCGGATAAATCTCGGCTTTAGCAGGGATAAAAACAATATCACCGCCGACCTCTTTAATCTTTTTGATATCTCCTTTTTCATCGCGAGGATAACGGTTAAAATCTTCATGGGGAGCAAACTGGGTGGGATTGACAAAAATGGAAACGATAACCACATCGGCAAGTCTTTTTGCGCGGCGAATGAGCGCCAAATGCCCTTCGTGTAAAAATCCCATCGTCGGCACCAAACCGATAGTTTTACCTTCTCCGGCAATTTTACGCACCGATTGATGCATTTTCTTGACTGTTCTAATAATCGTCATGGCTTTTCAATAGAGGTAGGTAACAAAGTTTAATTTAAAAAACGTTTTAATTATGATGTTCCTTTTGATTCGTGAAAATTATCATCCATCAACGGTTTTTCAGCAGTAATATTATAATCATCTTTATAATAACGGATTACTATATATGTCCGAGTTTGTCCCGTAGCAACAACCGATAAAAAATAACCGATAATGGAAACCAAAATCAAAAAGAGCATCAAGGCCATCAAATGAGTAGAGGCGCCATAACTGCCACCATAGATATATTTAGACAGAGAAACAGACCAGTCAATTCCCGGGAAAATATTAAATATTTCGCGCACAAAATCTGACCTGACAGGCAAATGAGCCAGCCCGGCTTTTACCCAACGCTCCATATTAATCCCACCACCCAACTTTGCCGACCAAGCCAAAAACTGCACCGCCCGATAACAAAAATAAGCATAGACAAAACTAACAATTTTAGCCGCTACCAAGACATAAGCTGTGTAAAACAACCACCGTAAAGGTTGGCGGATAATCGTGGAAAAAGTTTCGAGGATAACAGTAAAAGATTCACCATTCCGCTCCGCAGCCGCTATGGAAGGTAAAAGAATTATTGATATGAGAAATACCGCTAAAATGAATACTGCCACAAGAGCGATAATAAAACCCGGGACAAGAAATAACAAAGCATACAACCATGCGCCTATAAAAGGTATGCGGCACACCACCCCAAAAAGAGCTATGGCTATAATTATAAAAGCTATAAAGAGAATTAATGCCAGTTCCGATAAGAAAATTTGTTTCCCGCGACGAAAACTAAATGCTATCGCTTCCCAAGCGGAAAAAAAACGATTCCCCCGCAAAGCTTCAACCTCTAAAATCGAAACCCCCAATAAACCGAGCATGATAACAATTACGGAAAAACCGATACCGACGAGGAAAACAAGCTGAGCGATAACGTGACTATATATGATTTTATAAAAAGGTAAAAAACCGAATACGGAAAAGACAAATTTAACGCTCTCACCATCCAAAATCAGAGCCAAGTAAGTGAAAATATTATAAACTATCAGACTCAAGCATATAAAAAAGGTCACGACAAAAATCTTTTTTGCCGAGAAGGCTTTAGCCGGCGCCCACAAAATGTCCCTGAAATCAAAATTCATTGATTTTGTCATAGCAGCAATTTTGTCTTCCCTTCATCCCTTGTCAAGTTAATAATAGCTTTATAAAGATGAAGATAGTCAATCCCATTTACAAGAAAACTAATAAGATTTTTTATTGCTTTTATCTTGTCATTGAAAAGAGAACATGGTAATAAGACTATTACATATGGAACTCGATAATATCACCATCATTTAAAACAAAATCCCCTTGTACGCGTTGACCATCGAACTTCCCTTGACCCCACACTTTGGCATATTTCATTTTATGGGCAAAATCTTTGTGTAAATTAACGGCGGCATCTTCCACCGTCCCACCTATGGGCAGAATGATAGGCGCCTTATAATCCGCTTCGTGCCCTATCGGTTTGGTATAAACTCTGATAATACAAAGACTTTCAAAAACAGCTTTTTTAAATCTCTTCATACTGTCATCATCGACAATGGAGGTGGGAACGATATTAAAATCAGGGAAAATCTCTGTCAATTTTTTTAATCTTGAGCCATCTTCATCATCGTATTCTTTATGAGCGCAAATAATCGTTTTCTTATAAGAAAAACGAGGGTCTTCCGGTTTTTGGGTAATTTCATTTTTCAAAATAATTCGTTTTTCTTCAAGTTTGGAAAGGACATAATTAATATCATCAGCCATCGACTCTTGAGCAAGATCGGCAACAAGAACTACCAAATCGGCATTCCTAATTAAACCGCTCAAATAATTCTCATACATTTCAGAGGAAATTGGCGGAGTATCGATTAATTGAATTTGAACGGTTTCAAATTCCATCATCCCCGTCATTGGTTCCCGGGTTGTATAAGGATAATCCGCAATCAGCGGTTTGGCATGAGTGAGCGTTTCCAATAGGGAAGATTTTCCACAATTGGGAGGACCGATTAATATTACCTGCCCGGCTCCTTCTTTTTCAATATGATCCAAAGCTTTTGCCTGATGTACGGCATGGCTTTTTACGGCACCATCTATTTGTTTTTTTAACTTGGAAATTTTCGCTTTCATCTCCGCCTGAAGCTTATCGGTCCCTTTGTGCTTGGGCATCATAGCCAACAGCTCTTCGGCTAAGCGGAGTTTCTCACGCGGGTTTTTTTCTCTTTTAAACTCTCTTTCGAGTTCATAATATTGTGGCGGTAAATTAGCTGGCATATTATAAAATTAATAAATTTTGACAATTTTGACAAGGAATTGAAACACAAGAATTATTTTAAAATAAAAATATCTGCGAAGAAAAGAATATTCCCGGAGAGTTTTAATAACACCATAAGTGGTTTTATTTTTACAACTATTTTTTAGCGGGCATATTTTTTTACGATTTTCGAGATACATTCTGAGATATAATCTACATCAGCATAGCTTAATAAGGGATATAAGGGCAATGTAACCACTCGTTTACCGGCATATACGGTATTGGGAAAATGTTGCGGATTCAACTGAAGATTACGATGGTAATAGCTGAGGTCAAAAATCGGTTGAAAATGAACACCGCACTCGATTCCATAATCAGCCATAAGCTCGATAAATCGATTGCGTTTTATTTTCAAAGCAGATAAATGAAGCTTAATTATAAACAAATGCCAACCGTGTTTACTCGGTTTGTCAACAATTGGCAACTCCAAATATTTGGAAAGACCCGCCAGATTTTTTAAGTAACGTTTTCCCAGTTTGCTTCGTTTTTCCTGCTCTTTTTTAAAAACGGCCAACTGTCCCAAACCGATAGCCGCGTGAAGTTCGGACATATTGGTTTTGAAACCGGGGTGGGTGGCGTCATATTTCCATTTATGAGCTGTTTTACGTTGATAAGCGCTGGAAGTAATCCCGTGTTGCGACATAATCTTTATCGCTTCAATAAAACTTTTGTTATCGGCAAGAACTACCCCCCCCTCACCGCAAAACAAATTTTTGGTAGCGTGAAAAGAAATGACAGCCACATTGGAATAATGAGTCACCGGTTTCCCGCGGTAAAGAGTTGCGATAGAATGAGCGGCATCGGCAATCAAGAGAAGTTTTTTATCATCACAAATCTTGTTTAAAGCATCATAATCAGCAGGATAACCACCGATGTCAACCGGGATTATTGCTACGGTGCGCTCGGTGATTTTCCGCTCCACTTCTTCGGGATCAATGTTCAAAGTATGGGCATCGATATCGGCAAAAACCGGCGTGGCACCGGTCGCCATAATGGCGTGAACAGTTGCCACAAAAGTAAAAGGAGTGGTGATAACTTCCTTTAAAGGCATAGCTCCCAAAGCGGTCAAAGCCAACTCTATGCCATCCGTAGCGGAACTGACCAAAGCCCCATAACGCGAATGCATCAACTTGCAAATAGCCTTTTCGAAAGAAGCAACTTTGGGACCGGGTGAAAGCCAGCCGGATTTTAAACTGCTATTAACCTCTTTAATTGCTTGTGGCGATACTTTAAGACGATATAGAGGAATTTTTTTGCTAACTTTTCTCATTGATCAATTTTTCGTAAAGTGTTGTCATCATATCGAGTGATTTATCCCAGCTATAATTTTCTTTAACGAATTCATAACCGGCATTACCCATTTTTTGCATTAAATCATAATCATTGGCCAATTTTAAAATAGCCTGCGCCAAACGGTCAACATCACCTTTAGGAAGCAAAATTCCCGTTTTACCGTCAACTAAAACTTCCGGTATCCCGCCGACATTCGAAGCAATAACCGCCCGTCCCGAGGCTTGGGCTTCCAAAGCCGCCACTCCGAACGATTCTGATTCCATAATTGAAGGCATAACCATAAAGTGATGTTGTTTTATAAACGAATATATCTCTTCGTTTCTTATAAAACCGAGCAAGTTTACCTTTTTTTCAAGATTAAGATTGATAATCATCGTTTCGAGTTTTTCTCTTAACTCGCCTTCACCGGCTATATTCAGCTCTATATTCGGGAATTCTCTAACCACTTTAGCCATAGCTCTCAGCAAAATATCCGGTCCATACTTTTTCCGAAGAGCTTTAATATAGCAGATCTTAATTTTATTTGAAGGGGGTAACTTTACCAAAGAAGATGGCAGTTTAACTCCAAAAGGTATAACCTCAATTTTATTCTTAGCTGACGGTAAAATTTTAATGGTAGCTTTTTTTAACATTTTACTGGTAGCTGAGATATATGTAGATTTTTTAAGAATTTTTCTAATAAAATATCCGTAAAAAAAACGATGGGGGAGGTCGATGACATCGGCACCCCACACGGAAACCAAGGTAGGATGAAATTTTGCTTTCAATCCCCACAAACCAAATCCTCCAGCATAATGGATATGGATAAGATGGGGTTGAAATTTTTTTGCCTCCCGCACCGCTTGAGCGGCATATCGATAGTAAGACCATTTGCCTTTTCGAGGGAAAACCACCGTTTCAATCCCCTCAATAGGTTCGAACCCTAAAGAAATAACTTTAATATCGTATCCTCTTTCAGCCAATCCTTTAGCCCAACGCCGTACATGAACCGAACCCGCCCAACCAAATATGACAATTCGTTTATTTTCCATCTTCCAATCGTGTTAGTACTTATTTTTTTGAAACTCTTGTAAACAACATCACCTTTTTTAAACCAAAAACATAGAGAGAAAAAATATATATGAAAAGTAATGTTATACCTGATAAAAAAAGTTTGAATAAAACATCCCAACGGTCAAACCGGTTTAAATATACCGCGAGCTCTTCATTAACAAATGTCATTAAAAAAGCCGTTAATACCCCTATTAAAATCAACTTTCCAATAATTACAAAAAACTTCGCTTTACCTTTTTTAAAGGTACGTTTTACTATGAGTGACAACATTAAAGAAGCAAACCCTATATGAGCAACAGCGGTAGCGGTAGTAATACCAACATAACCCAACCAACGGGGGAGTAACAAGGTAGTAACAAATTTGGTTATAAATATAATTATGGCAAAATAAAGAACGTATCTCCCCCACCCTCCCGAATAACAAGCCCTTATAGAAAGTGAGATGACAAACAACGCTATGATGGAAGGTGTAAAGGGTTTCAAAACAGAAGCTGTTATCATTACCGACCTTTGGTCAAAGACCCCTCGATGAAACAATAAATACACCAGTTCGGTAGCATTTATAAAGAAGAAAACCGCTATCGGTATGGCTAATAACATGGAACTTATAATAGCTTTTTTAAATGTTTCCGTAAATCTTTGATTGTTAACACTGACCACCGCTTCAGATAATAAGGGAAAAATAACGGTTCCGATGGCAAAACCAATTATCGAATCAGGGAGTTGTATCAATACTTGACTATAATTCAAAGCGGAAATAACACCTTCCCCGAACTTTTGAGCTACATAACGGTCAACCAAAAAATAGGAACGATTAATAAATTCAATTAAAATCAATATTCCACCGGTAGCAAGAACCGATTTGGTTTCTTCACTGAAGATAGCCTTATTAAACCTTTTAAAAGGATCAAAAGAAATGATTCTTAGAAATAGATAAATATCTTGTATAATTAAACCGCCTAATAATCCAATGACAAGAGCCCCGACAGAAAATCTTTTGTATAATATAAACACAGCCGATATAAAAAAAATGTTATACACAATATAACCCGCTGCGGGATAGGTAAATATTTTCTTTACATTAAGATAAGCCCGCATAAAAGATTCAAGCACTCCTAATATGACTATAAAAGCCGTAATACGACAATAAAATACAACTAAATGAAATTCTTGATTGGTAAAGTTTTTACTCCAAATTTTCATGATATAGGGAGCAAATAAGATGATCAGAACAACAAAACAAACTGACAATATCAATACCGAATTAATCACTGGCCATATTGAATACCATATAGAACTGTTATCAGTAATATCTTCATTATTCCTTTTTTTTGATAAATAGGGCACAAAAAGATAAATACTCGAAAAGTTAATAACGCCATAAAACAGAGCGGGAAGGATTATAGCAATTAAATACAAGTCATATCCGGCAGATGTGCCGAATTTGTCAGCTATAACCATTTCTCTGAAAAATCCAAGGAGACGGGAGATAAAAATAATACCGGCTACACTAAAAACTGCTTTAACTATTCGCCTTTGCATCCTTTAAAAACCCCATATTCATAAAAAAAATTATCTTCGCTATTTAAGATAATTAAAATAAAAATCACTTTTCTTATTAATTTTTTGATAAAAACACATGATTTTATTACCACGATTAAGTTTGCTAACTTAGCATATAGGATATTTAAAATCATGTTATTTAATTATCATATATCTTTACTTTTATAGCTTGTAAGTCTTAAAATTAAAGAACGGCTTTTACTATTGTTTCGATAACAGCATCTTGCTCTTCGGCGGTCAATTCCGGATAAATGGGCAAGGACAAAACCTCCTGAGCGGCTTTATTGGCTATGGGGAAGCCATCGTCAGCATAATTTAAAAAGGCAAAACATTCCTGCTTATGGAAGGGTATGGGATAATAAATATCAAATCCAATACCGGCATCTTTTAATTTTGCCATCAGTTCTTCACGATTAGGTACCGCTATCGTATATTGATTAAAAATATGAAAAGAGGTATAATTTTTAACCGTGGGAGTTACCACCCCGCTTAAATTCTTGAAAGCTTCATCATATTTTCGGGCGTGCTCTCTTCTCTTTTCCGACCACCGGTTGAGATAAGGAAGTTTAACCAATAATATTGCCGCTTGGATTGTCGCCAAACGAGAATTATAACCGATAAGGCGGTGATGATATTTGGGTTTTGCTCCATGAACCCGCAACATATTAATCGTCTCATAATCAGTTTCTTCTTTAGTAACAATCATCCCGCCGTCGCCCCCGGCACCCAAATTTTTCGAAGGATAAAAGGAAAAACAGCTAAAATCCCCCATCGAACCGGCTTTACGGTTTTTATATTCGGCACCTATCGCTTGGGCGGCATCTTCAACAACTTTTATATTATGTTTTTGGGCCAGTTCCAAAATCGGATCCATATCAGCCACTTGACCGAACAAATGCACCGGCACAATCGCTTTGGTTTTGGAAGTTATAGCATGCTCAACAAGTCGAGGGTCAATATTGTAACTGTCTTTTTCAATGTCGACAAAAATCGGTATGGCTCCCAAACGGGCGATTACCCCGGCCGTGGCAAAAAAAGAAAAATCGGAAGTGATAACTTCATCGCCGGCTTGCACTCCTGCCGCCCGTAAAGCCAAAAGCAGAGCATCGGTTCCCGAAGCCACTCCGCAAGCATAATCGACCTGGCACAACTCAGCAATTTTTTGTTCCAGAAGGTTCACTTCGGGACCTAAAATAAATTTTTCATGCTCTAAAACTTTCAATACGGCGGTATCAAGCTCTTTTTTTAGAGAACGATATTGGCGCGTTAAATCAAGCAATGGTACTTTCATTTATATTCCTCAACTATCTTTCCAACCCTGGTTTTCCAAAAGTTGCTCTACGGGAACATCACGTAAAACTTTAGCGGGAATACCGGCGACAATTTTTTTTGCCGGCACATCTTTGGTAACCAACGCCCCCGCTGCCACCAAAGCATCTTCGTGAACAATCTTCCCCGGTAAAATAGTGGCATTGACACCAATACGAGCGCCTTTTTTCAAGGTCACTCCCTTGAAATGTTTGAACCGTTCTTCGGTGCGACCGATATAATTATCATTGGAAGTCATCACTCCGGGAGCCACAAAAACCCGGTCTTCCACCTCGGAATAAGCGGTGATATAAACATTGGTTTCCAATTTTACATAATTGCCAATATGACAGAAATTTTCAATAGCCACGCCCCGTCCGACAATGGTATATTTTCCAATAGTGACGTCTTCACGAATGGTAGCCAAATCAGCCACCAAAACTCTTTCGCCTATTTTCGTCCCCCGATAGATAATTACTTTGGCACCAATCAGACAGTCTTTTTCAATCCGACAGGGTGCTAACTGCTGGTCTTTGGTGGTTGCCGATATGGCGGCTTTCATCGGCAATTTACCGATAACAGCGCCATCATCAAGGCGCACATTATCACCGATAACGGTATCGTCATGAATAATCACATGGTTGCCTATCACACAATTATGACCAATCGCAACATTTTCACCCACGAAGCAAAATTCTCCCATAGTTGTTTGGGAACTAATTTTAGCCGATGGTTTTATTATCGAAGAAGACATGTTCATTCCTTTATCTAAAAAAGAGTCACCTCGGAATATCTGCAATAGTTACTTCTTACCTTTTTTAACACCGGGTATCCAACCGAAATAAGCCCGTATAAAAAGCATCGCTCGAGAATAATCAAGCGGGTCGTTATCTTTCAGACGGGCAAGATACTCCAAAAGGGCAGCCAAAAATAAAGCAAAAATAATAGATAACCCAAAAGTCCCCAAAACAATCACGGCTCTTTTGGGTCGGCTCTTTAGTTGAGGAGGTTGAGCACGATCCAAAACGGAAATAGCGGGCATTTTTTCGTATTCTTTTATTTTAGTCTTTTCTTGTTGCTCCAAAAGCATTTGATACAAATTTTCAGCTACTTTGACACGGCTATAAAGAAATTCATACTGCCCTTTTAAAGCGGGTATGGAAGCTATCGGCAAAGAGAAGAAAGAACTATCGGGGTTCTGATTTTCCAATTGTTGCAATTGTTTTTGAATAATATTTCTTTTCTGTTTAAGTTCCACCAGTTCCGTATTCCCTTTACCAAGACTTATCTCTTTCATTTTCAAATCAAAATCAACCTTCGCCAAATCTATTTTTAGTTGTATCGCTTGTTCCACAGCCAAACGCGTTTGTTCATCGAAATCGACTGTTTTATATTTCATCTGAAAAGATTCCAACTCCCGGCGCGTGGAATCAAGTTCCTTTTTTACCTGTATTAGTCTGCTACCGATGAAGGCTTTCGATTCATTAATTCTTCGGGTTACAATTTCTTGATTAACGCTGTCCAATTCAGCCACAAAAGCATTTACCAAATCAGCCGCCATTTTGGGATTTTTATCTTCTACCGCAACAACTAACAACCCTTCCTCGGTCACTCTAAAGTCGCAATAACCCATTAACTTTTTATAAGCTTCATCCAGATTGCGACGTTTGTATTTTTTAACCAAATCAAACTTCTTTATCACCCGATTGGCTATGGTTCTGCTTTTTAACATGCTCACGTAAATATCCGAAGGGGTGGCCGCTCCCGGTAAAGTGAGACCGGTGGTTACCGAAACCGCTTCGGTGATACTGTTCAAACCGGCGATAGGCATCGATATATTTTTGGGCGGTAATAACAAAGCGGTCGCCTTATACCATTTGGGAAGCACTAACGAAATACCCAAAGCGGCCAAAGTGGCAAGGATAACAATAGTAAAAATCAAGCCTCTTCTTTTTGCCAATAATTCCAGAAACAACCAGAAATTATGTGAGCGGTCATCGTTCATTGTGATTCCTTGATTTGTTTTACTATAATTTCACTGCCATCGCTAACAATCGTCTCGGAAGATACTTTCGATGATAGTTTGGCTATGGGGTTATAAATGAAAATATCTTCGCCTTTGGTATTAGGGATAAATCCGCCGGCATTATTGATATAAAAAAGAGCTTTCTTCCCTTGTACATACGGGAAATATCCGGGGTCAAGAACGGCTCCGGATACTCTTACGTAGCCTACATTTATCGGGACAAAAACGGAATCTTCCGCCTGTAAATTAAAAGACAGCTTACCCTTATTATTATCCATCAGATGAGAAATAGGAAATCTCAATTCGGTGACTTTTCCGGCATAATTGAAAGCCGGTTTACGAAAAATGGTGGTGAGTCCTTTGCTGGCATTGGACAAAAAGCCACCGGCTTCTTGAATTAACTCTGCCAGCGTCATTTTTGCCCGAAAGGAGTAATACCCCGGTTGAGTCACAGCTCCAAAAATAGCAATTTTCAATTCATTTTCCGATTTCTTTTGCGGGGGAACTAAAATGATATCTCCCACTTCCAAAGTTTTTTTGGTTTGGTGGTCATTAGGACTGATAATTTTAACAGCCGTAGTGTCGGCAAAAGGAGTAAGCCCTCCGGCAAGAGCTATGAGCTTAGAGACATTATCATCGGGTAACAGTTCAATTTCTCGCGGATTGTTTACTTCGCCAATCACTTGAACCAAGCTATTAGAACGGTTGGGAATATAAAGAGTATACCCGGCATAGAGGTAAGGGTCATAATCAAGACTACTTAAATAATTAGTTTCATCCAAATCAACTTTTAGGTCGCGAACTCCTCCCGAAAACACAATCCACCGTCGGGAACCAATGGGCAAAATTCCACCGGCTTTTTTGATTATTTCAGATACTCTCTGCGAAGTATATCCTTTATAAATCCCCGGTTTTACCACGGCACCATAAATAGTAACCGTTACCAAGCGCGGACTACTTATGGATATTGATATTTCGCGGACATTATAATTTTCTTTTAAGGATTTCTCCAGAATAACACGGGCTTGAGTTAAAGACGTGTGAGACAAATCAAAAATACCCAAAGTCTCATCAACAATCTTGCCCTCAGGATCTACGATTAATTGGACGGGTTTTATTTTTGATTTGATAAAAATTACCTGAAGAGTATCTCCGGGTCGAATCAAATATAAATCGGGGTTGACAGGCTGGTCAAAAGGAGGAATATTTCCCCCCGCACTAACAAGGTGAAAGCTTAACAATAAGCTCAAGAGTAAAAACAACTTAAATAACTTCATCACACACAAACCGACAAAAACGATTATTGATTATTTTTATTAAAAATCAAGAATAGCTAAACAACATATAAATGTCAACTTCTATTAAAAACTTAATGCTTGGAAATGCCCCCATACTTTTTCCCATATAAGAAGCAACCGATGATAGCTATAAAAGATATCAACATTCCCGTATAAAAATACGGTGTTCGATAATATAAAACCACTTGCGAATGTCCTTTTTTAAAAGGAAAGGCTATCAAATTATTTTTGGGAAATAATGTTCGTCCATCAGTGGCATGCCAACCCTCGTCATACCCCATTGAGATAACCATATCCCCCGGTTCAATGGCATTTATCTCATACTCTATTCTGTTGGGGGTATAAAAACGATGGACAATTTCCGCTCGACCGCTTAAAATGATTTCCATTTTCATGTTATTGTTTTCATCCACTAATCCCCGGCTGCAATGATAAGCCGATAACCAAGGCGGAAGTAACGAGCCTCTATTTTCCAAAAAATGACGATAAACTTGATTTTTCGTGCCTACCGCCTGAATAAATTCCGGCGATTGAAAGATTTGTTGAGGCTTATATCTGAAAGCTGTAGACAAAATAGGATAAGCTAAAACCATATTGGTAGCTACAATTACCAAAACGCCACCATAAAGAAGTCCTTTTAACAATTTATATCGCACCACTAATGGTGTTTTTTTTAGTATATCAAATCCCAATCCACCCAATATAGCAGAAGTTAAGATAACCAATTGAAAAGAGCGGCCGGTGCATCGCGCGGAACCAAACCCCGGTAAACGAGAAAGCAAAGACCAGGGAGAATAGGCACTGAAATCGCCTAAGCCAATAGTTAAAAAGATAACCAGTAATAACAACCATTTAACATTCTTACGAAAATTTTTTACCAGTGCCACCAAAGCCAAAACCACTAACAAAGGTGAAATATACGCTCC
>JAADHM010000010.1:0-14716 GCA_013151855.1 FCB group bacterium
ATAAAAAAGGACAGCATATCTTGATTGAAGCCTGTGCTATGGTTCATAAAGCCGGCTATCCGTTTCATTTGTTGATTGTCGGAGAAGAATCGTTAAACGAACAAACCCATTACGCCGAAGACCTTCGTCAGTTGACCGAACAGCTAAATTTAAAAGAGTTTGTTCATTTTCTGCCGTATCAAAAGAAGATAGAGATGGTTTATAAGGCGCTGGATTTGTTCGTCTTGACTTCCCAGTCGGAGACTTACGGGATGGTGACTATCGAGGCTATGGCAAGCGGTCTTCCGGTGATTGCCACTAATGCCGGGGGCACCAAAGGTATTATCGAAGACAATGTTAATGGTCTTTTGGTGACTCCTTTTGGAGTGAGTGAGTTAGCGGGTGCTGTTATCAGAATTATATCCGACCGGGAATTAAGATATCGTTTAGCAACTCAAGCGAGAAAAGATGCCCTTGAAAAATATTCTCATCTTCGTCAATGTAAAAGGTTGGAAGAGTTGTTTGCCAGATTAGAATAACGGTAGGAACCCACCGTTTTTATTCGCAGAGGCAGGGCGAGAAGTTATTTTAACCTTCTATTTTAAAACTTTCCACAATTTTTTTCAATTCTTCAGCTTGCTGATTAAGTTGCTGAGCGGCTGTGGAAGCTTGTTCTGCTCCTTGAGAGTTTTCTTTGGTAACTGTTGATATGTGTTCCATATTATTGGATATTTCTCCAGCGGCGATAGATTGTTCTTCGGAGGCATGGGCAATTTGCTTTATCATATCCATAACTTTTCCGGTCATTTCCACTATTTCATTCAAACTACCTCCGGCTTGAGTGGCATATTCGCTCCCGGTCTCTACTTCTTTAATACCTGTTTTCATTTCATTGACAGCTTGGGAAGTTTTGTCCTGGATACCTTTTATCATTTCGGTAATTTCTTTAGTTGCTTTTCCGGTACGTTCCGCCAACTTTCGAACTTCATCGGCAACGACGGCAAAACCGCGACCATGTTCTCCCGCACGGGCGGCTTCAATAGCGGCGTTTAAAGCCAGCAGGTTTGTTTGATCAGCAATGTCATTGATAACAGAAATAATATCACCGATTTCTTGAGCGGAATTAGCTAATTGTCCGATTGATTGAGATGATTGGTACACAACTTCATAGATTCTTTGCATACCATGGACCGTTTCAGATACTATTTGTCCTCCCGTCGAAGCTGTCTCGGAGGCATTTTGGGCGGCATCAGTGACTTCTTTGGCATTTTTAGTATTTTCTATAATTGTAGCTGCCATTTGTTCGATAGCGGTGGTCACTTGGTTTATTTGATCGGTTTGTTGTTGGGAGCCTTTATTTATTTGTATTGATGTGGAGGCTATTTCATTGGCGGCGGATACAACCATGTTGGTGCTGTTGGTTAGCTGACGAACGACTCCGGTTATATTATCCAGCATTTTTTTAAATGAATTGCCAAGAACATCTTTTTCCGATTTGGGTTCGAATTCAATGGTTAAATCATTTTCAGCAAGACTTTCGGCTATTATTGATAGCTCTCGTATGTAATTGATTAACTGGCGAAGAGAGTCCGCTAAACTACCGATTTCATCTTTGGAAGTATAAGTTATATTAGCTTCAAGGTTGCCTCGCGATAATAACTTGGCTCCTTTTTCAAGTTCTTTAATGGGTTTGGAGAATAATCGTTGGAAGAAAAAGGCTACTAAAATACTTACCAAAGTAGCTGCTATCAGAACTATTAAAGTAATACCAAGAAACCATTGTTGGCGTTTGTCGATTTCATTTAAATCGGAACGTACCCATAAAGAACCAATATTTCTACCATTAGCTTTTATGGTTTTACGAACGGTAATATCGTGTTTATTGAGAAGAATATCATCTTTTGATTTTTGCGGAAGTAAAATATCATTATTTTCACTTGAACGGTTAAAACGAGCGAATTGTGAACCATCGGGCAAGGTAATGACCGCCCAGATAATATTTTTATTGAGCTTCATCGTTTGTAACACTTCTTGAGCGGCATCATTATCATCGAAATTAACAGCACTGGAACAGTTATCTGCCATAATTTGTGACATCATAGAGAGGTTGTTTATTAATCCTTGCTGAAAACTTTTTTTGTCATTTATAATAAAAACAAGCGATGATAAAACCAATGTTATGATGCTGGTTAAAACAATAGCTATGGAAATTTTTGCACGAATGGAAAAGTCATGAAATTTGGTCATTTCAAAACTCCTTATTTCTAATAATTCATATTATTCAATGTATATTGTCTGACACCTTATATCGACAAAAGAGGGCCTTTCTTTAAAACAGCCTTTTTTGTCGCTATTTAAACTTAAATAATGTAAGAGAAGAAAGTTTTTCCCTTTGTAAGGTGATTTTTAATCAAGGTTATTTATAAAATTATCTATTCTTATTGCTTGGGGAAAATTGTAAACAAATTAGTGCTATTTTTATACAGATTAATTTTAACCGAGAAAAAACGATGATAATTATTTTACTTCCTCAAAATATTTTTAGCTTTTCCGATATAATAAGAAAAAAGATTTGGTTATTTCCAAAGGGAGTCCAGAAGATGAAAATTATTTTTTTTAATTTGAGAAGGGTCAAATATTTCATTGAAATAATTATGTTACTTTTGGTATTGGATTTTATGGGGATTTTCGCTTATTGTCAGAATGTAGACGATCAGGTTATTTCTTATGAAGCGGCTATGAGTATTAAATTCATTGAATACTTGAAATGGCCTGCGGGAAGTGGTCCGGCTTCGGGAGAACCAACAATAATTTCCGTTCTCGGAGATTCTCCGTTGACGGCAAAATTGAAACAATTGGCTTCCTTCTCATCACTGAAAGTCAAACCCAAAGTTCAAGTAGTTACCGCTGATGACGATTTATCCACCACTAATATATTATTTATAACTACAACCGATAAATCGGAGCTAAATAAAATTTTAGAAAAGGTAAAAGATTTCCATCTATTAACGGTAAGTAGTAGCGATGGGTTCGCCCAATTGGGAGTGATGATAAACTTTTTCGCTGAAAAGGTTAAGGGAAGAACAAAAGTGAAATTTGAAGTGAATCTTGATGCTGTGAAGGGTAAGGGATTAAAAATTGCTTCCAGTTTACTTAAATTAGCCAAAATAGTTAATAGTTGATAACTTGCATCTACCTATAGAATAACAAACGTTACCTACTTTGGTCTGTAAAATCAGAGTTGAAAATCAATCTGTTTGATACTTTTCCAAAAGGGTTTTGTATTTATCTATCAGATTAGCAGTATTTTCTGCGGACTTGGTCTCGGCAAAAATTTTAAAAGACGCCGTAGTGCGATCCGGAGTTAACAAAACCCAGCCGTTATCTTCAAATATACGTACCCCGTCGATTAACTGTCTGTTTTTGTCGTTGGAATTGATAATCAACTGCCGCATAACTTTCCCCTTTTTAGACCAAGGGCAAGGAACAGATAGGGAGCGACGATGGAAATGTTCGAATTTTTTTCTTACTGTTCCAAAGTGTGTTTTGGTTTGAGCCATAAGTTCCAGAATTTTAACGGTGGTGAGCATGGCATCCGAGCCCATCTGGAAACCGGGGAAAATAAAACCGCCACGAGTGCCACCGACAAAATCCACTTCACCGCTGCGGAAAATTTCCATCATCGATAAATGGTCATTAGCGACACGAGTAATTTCCACCTTGAATTCGGAAGCAATCTCTTCCACGCCCCAAGAGGCATCTACCGGTACCGCTATTTTTTGACATTTATGAGTTTGTAAATAGAGGTATATTACAATTAATAATAAGAGTTGACTATCGATGGGCTTACCCGATTCATCGACAACAGCCAATTTCTCCGCGGCTGGGTTTAGTATAAAACCGATATCGGCTTTTAAAGAGGAAACGATAGAAGAAAGTTGTACGATCGCTTGTGCGTGTTCTTCCGGTGAGCTGGAGAATTTTCTGGGATTTAGGTTGGCATTCAATTCAATGGTAGAAATACCCAGTTGAGAAAAAAGAGTGGGGAAAATCTGACTGGAAGAGCCGTTGGAGTGGTCAATGACAATTTTAAAGCCGGCTTGTTTTATGCCCTCGCTATCAATGTTTTTTAAGAAATCCTCACGGTAATCTTCAAGGGGATGTTGCAGGATATCTAAGTGACCGATGTTATCAAGAGAAGCACGTTCAAAATCTTCTCCAAAGTATAACCGTTCGACTTTTTTTGATTTGGTGGTGGGTAAATCCAATCCGGAGCCATCAAAGAAAATGCAATCTATCTGTCGAAAATCATCGGGATTATGGCGGACATAGATACCGGCGCTATAATTTCCGTAGTGTAAGCAATAGCGAACGATAGGAACGGGAAGAGCTTCAATATCGGAAACGTTCACTCCGGCGGCGAGTAATCCGGCAATAAGACCGCGTTTTAGCAAGCGGGAAGTATCGGAGGCGTCACGGCTAATGACAACAGAACTTTTTTGCCCTAAAAAAGCACCAAATGCCGCTCCTGTTTTAACTGTCATTTCGGGAGTAATTTCCGTTAATGCCAATCCGGTTATTTTGGAATTAGTAAAAAGTTCCCGATTCCATTTATCTCCCCACACCATCGATGACGATACGGTGGCGCCTTCATCGACCGTTTTTCCAGGCCAGATTTTACAGTTGGCTTTAACGGTGGCAGAGTTTCCGATAACACAGTCATCGGATATAATCACTTTGTCAAAAAGTTGAACATCGGTGCCTATGCGCGTATGATTGCCAATAATGGAACTGTTTATTTTACAATCGCTTCCGATGTTACCATCCATCCAGATAATGCTGTTTTTTATTTCACATCCTTTATCAAGACGTGTTCTTGAACCGATAATACAGTTTTGCAAAGATACTTTATCGGCAATAGTAACATCATCGCCTAATACCACTTTGCCCGTAAAATCAACGTTTTTACCCAGATGTATATGACCGCTGTGATAAATCACACCCTTGTCAACTTTTTTAGGTTTCTGTTTTAAGGGAAGATCAAATTTATTGTCAAAGAAATCCAGATGTACCTGATAATATTCATCAACATTCCCCACATCTTTCCAATAACCATCCATTATTTTACCAAAAAGACCCATTTTTTGGGAAAGCATCAGAGGATATAAATTTTGAGAAAAGTCAAAATTCGTTTTCGGGGGGATAAGTTTGACCGCTTCCGGTTCCAGAAGATAAATACCGGTGTTGATGGTATCCGAGAACGCTTCACCCCACGATGGCTTTTCCAAAAAGCGGACAATACGACCATTATTATCAGTGATGACGATACCGTAAGCCAAGGGATTTTCTTTGCGGGTTAATAAAATTGTTGCCTGAGATTTTTTCTCTTGATGCCATCGGATAGCTTCCGTGAGGTTAAAATCGGTGATTAAGTCACCGGATATGATTATCACCGGTTCGTTGACATTTTCCAAAGCATGGCGGACAGCGCCGGCCGTTCCGTAATCATCATCGGGTTTAACATAACTCATTTTGACTCCAAAGGCGGAGCCGTCTTGGAAATGGTCGGTAATTTTGTCGGGTAAAAAATAGAGAAGCGAAATAATATCTGTGATACCATGGTGACAGAGAAGATTAACCACATGCTCCATAATGGGAAGATTGGCAATAGGCACCATCGGTTTGGGGATATTTATTGTCAAGGGACGAAGTCTGGTTCCAAAACCACCAGCCATGATTATTGCTTTCATATATTATTCCCTTTAAGCCTATTTTTTTTCGGTCGTATAACCAAGTTGCAACATTTGACGTTTTATATCATAAAAAGTTTCATAAGCATAATAATGAATATTTTTTTTAAGACAATATTGTTCTAAATCTTTTTTGGCAAAAATAATATCAGCTTGCTGCGTGGCGCAAATATCGGAATACCCATCTCCGATAAATATTATCTTGTATTTATCTTCGGAATTCGTTCGAAATTGTTCAATTACTTCCCCTTTGCAGATACCGCATCGGGTACAGTGGATATTATGGTGGGGAAACGCTAAGGTAATTCCGCCGTTTTCAAGATGGCCAATGTTGGAAAGAAAATTCAGGCGGGAAAGTTGATATTTTTGAAGAAGAAAGCGGATATAGAAATCCAAACCGTCGGAAGTTATCAAAAGAGGCATGTGGTTATGGTCACAAAAGTTTACAAAGTCTTTAAATCCTTTGTCAATTTCAAACTGTTGTAAGAAAGCATAAATCTCTTGCGGGGTCGCTTTGACCATCGAGGCTTCCAAGCGAAGGCATTCACGGGTAGAAATCCTGCCTGATTTCCAATCGGGCAAGAGTTCATCGTTTTTCCCTTGAGAAAAGTGATGGAATAAATTATAACCGACATCACGAGTGGTGACTGTTCCATCGAAATCACAAAAAACAGCGAAGTTCATAATAGGTACTTCAAAAGAACAGTTGAAAATAAAATAAACATCAATAAATAGCTTAAAAACCAAAAACGATAAAGTCGTGCGGAATGAAATTGTTCCGCTATGACAAAAAGTTTTATAATCGTTGCCGCTAAAATGAAATAGACTCCCGCTTGAGCCAGTAAGTGGGTATGAGAAAAGTTGAAATAATACATAATGCCCAATAAAGCAAAATAGACAAAAGCGACATACCAAAAGATTTTTTGAATTCTGGTAATAAATTCGATTTTAAATTGTTTTTCGTTCATAGTAATTCCAGCAATGGTTGGTAAGACATTTTATAAGCTAAATAAAGCATAATAACAAAAAATAGAATTTTAACTACGATAGGTTTGGCCGTAGTACCGAAATAGCCACCTAATTTACCGCCAATAATGATACCTAAAATTACTTCGGCGGCAATTTTATAATCAATCATGCCATTTAAAAGATAAACCGCCGAGGCGGCGGCAGAGGAAAACCCTATCATAAAAGAGGAAGTTCCCCGAGATGTCGTTAAAGGCATGCCAATAACCAAATATAAAAGAGGCACTAAAATAACCCCCCCGCCAATACCTACCAGACCGGCTAATGTTCCGGTCAAATAGGCTAAAACGGTACTTACCATAATATATTTACCTTGATTCCCCTTAAAAGGTAATTGCTCTTTTGGTTGTTTACCTTTTAAAAGAGAAAAGGCGGTATAAACAAGCAAAATGGTAAGGATAAGTTTAGTATAATTGGCGGGAACAATACGGTTAAGGTTACTGCCGGTGATATTGCCCATGACCATAAAAATAGAGAGAATAATAACCAATTCTAAATTGACCATCCCTTTTTTTAGATATTCGTTGGAAGCGGAGAAAGAATTGACCACAATGGCCGTGACAGATACCGGCACGGCTAATTTAATATCGAGCCCTGCAATAATAGTCAAAAAAGGAACCATGACAATTCCCCCGCCCAAACCCAAATAGCCTCCCAAGAGACCCGCTGATAATCCGCACAGGATATAAAGGAATTGATCAGTCATGATTTTTTTCTCAGTAAGATTTGGGAAGCAAACTTGATTACCGGACTGTTTTTGGTTAATACCTTTTGATAAGTCAGATAAGAGCCGTATTTACGTTCGTAAGCAAGCTGCATTATTTTTGTTTTTATGTATTCTTTATTAGTATCAAACAAGCGGTTATCTTCTTTTTGCGACAAGCGGATAATTTTTCCCGCTAAGTTGGTCATGTTTTTATTGTGTTTTTTCTGTTGAGCAAGATATTTCACTTCCAGAGCGTACAGAGTCTTTAGCGATTGGAAAGAAAATTGTTTTTGTTGTGCATATTTTTTTAATTTTTCCACCCATTGGTCATCAAGGGTATCGTTTTGAGTGGCTGTGATAATTTCGTCTTGATGTAAATCGGCGAATTGTCTGAGAATGAGGGAATTTTCCAGTTCCATTCTAAAACGGTTCGTATAGTCATCGTTATAATAATAATCGGGCACCAATCCATGACCGATGTCGTTGAGGGTAGAGTCAAAATCGTTAAGAAAAACGGGACCTTTGAAATAATAACGCGAGATAGTCAGTTTTACTCCGTCACCGTCGGGGAAACGGAAAAATCCCTGCACCAAGCCTTTACCAAAAGTGGTATCGCCGATCAAAAAAGCGCGCTTGGCTTTCTGAAGCGAACCGGAAAGGATTTCCGCCGAGGAAGCGGTACCACGGTTGACAATAATAGCTATGGGTAATCCTTTGGTAATATCTTTTCCGGTGGCGTAATATTTTTTATTTTTCCAGCGAGAACGTCCCTCAGTGCCGACAATAAAAGTGCCTCTGTTCAAAAAAAGGTCGGCGCATCGGTGAGCTTCTCGGAAAAACCCCCCGGGGTTGTTTCTTAAATCGAGAACAATTCCTCGAGCATTGTTTTTATGGATTGAGAGTAAACTGTCTAAGGCGTTTTTCAGGTCATGAGAAACCCCGGCTTCAAAATCAAGTATGCGGATATAGATAACACTGTCGGCAGTAAAACCGGCATAAGGAATATGCACAAACGGTATCTGTCGGCGGGTAACTTTTACCTGAAAGGTTTCATTGGTTACCGGTCGTTTGATGGTCAACAAGACCTTAGTACCATCTTTTCCTTTAATAATATTTATGGCTTCATTGCTTTTTAAATTATCGAATGATACGGAATTGGCGGCGGTTATAATATCACCCGAGAGCAAACCCACTTCCGCCGCGGGTCCGTTTTCGCGCACGGACATAATCAACAATCCTTCGGGATGACGCACCACACTGACTCCGATACCGGCGTAGCTTCCGTTTATTTCTTCGTCAAGATTGGTGAATTGTGATTTTTTATAATAGGTGGAATAGCGATCCAGTTTTTCAAACATGGCTTCTTGTCCGGCGGTGATGAGGTCCTGACGATTTATATTTTGGGGATAGATTTTATCAATTTCCATGGCGACGGCTATCATATCCAAAGCTTGTTCAAACTCCGGGTCAGAGATGACATAAACCGCCATACCTCCGGCTAAAAGAATCAAAATTAAAAAAAATATTATTGATTGTAGAAAAGTTTTCTTGTCAAAGAGTTCTGTCTGGTTCATCGATTAATTTTTTTCAAAAGAATTTTTTTTACATCGTTAAAAACAATATCAAGCGGTTGACGAGCATCGATAATTTTCACGCGCCCTCTTTCTTTGCGGGCAATTTCCAAAAACCCTAACCGAACGCGATTAAAAAAGGCTCGTGGTTGAGATTCCAAACGGTCTTTTTTCCCTTTTTGTCGTGAGGAAGCTGTTTTTAAATCCACATCGAAGACATAAGTTAAATCGGGAACAATCCCCTTCGTGGCAATTTTGTGCAGAGTATTTACCATTCTCAAATCGAGTTTGCGCCCATAACCTTGATAAGCGGTAGTGCTGTCGTAAAAACGGTCGCATAGGACAATGATACCTTTGGTAAGAGCGGGGGCAATTTCATTGGCGACGATTTCCGTTCGGGCGGCTTCGTAGAGAAGCAGTTCGGTAATGGGAGTCATTTTTATTTTTTTGTTTAGGAGCAGTTCTCTGATCTTTTCGGCGGTGACAGTTGAGCCGGGTTCGCGAAGTATTTTTACTTTATAACCGTTGGTATGCAGAAATTGATAGGCGAGAAAAGCTTGGGTGCTTTTGCCGCAGCCATCAATGCCTTCAAAGGTAATCAACAACGATTTTCTTTTTTTAGCAGTCAAAATTATTCCTAAAAAAGTAATTTTAAAAAAACCGGCGATTTATTCCATCGCCGGTTAAGTTACTCAAATTAAAAACAAGAAAAAACTATTTTTTCTTTCTAACGATTCTTTTTTTTGAAGCTGCGCTTGCCTTGGTTGGGGAAGTTTTGGCTTTTTTAACGGTTGCTTTTGTTTTAGCCGGTTTTTTGGCGGCAATACGAGTTTTTTTGGTTTTGCTGCCCATGTTTTTCCAACCGTATTTAGCTATGTATTCTTCCGTCAAGTGATGAGCTTTTTCATCCGTGTATTGAACCGGTGGAGATTTTTTGAAATAAGAGGATGGTTCAACGATGGCGCCGGATAGACCGTTATCAAGAGCCAGCTTGCAGCAGCGAAGAGAATCAATGACCACGCCAGCGGAGTTAGGCGAATCCCAAACTTCCATCTTCATTTCAATATTAAGAGGGACATCACCGAAAGTACGACCTTCCATGCGAATATAAGCCCATTTACGGTCATCCAACCAAGCAACATAGTCGGAAGGTCCGATATGAATATTTTCCGGTTTCATTTCATAATCGAGTTGACTGGTTACGGCGTTGGTTTTGGAAATCTTTTTAGATTCCAAACGAGAGCGCTCCAGCATATTCAAAAAGTCGGTATTTCCTCCGACATTAAGTTGACTGGTACGTTCCAGTTTGACACCGCGATCCAAAAACAGACGGGTCAACACCCGGTGGGTAATGGTAGCACCGACCTGCGATTTAATGTCATCACCAATAACCGGCAGGCCTTTTTCCTTGAATCTCTTTTGCCAGTATGGCTCACGGGCAATGAAGACCGGAATGCAGTTAACCAGTCCGCAACCGGCATCGAGCACCTGCTCCACATACCATTTGGTGGCTTCCTCCGAACCGACCGGCAAATAATTAATGACCACATCGGTTTTGGTGTCTTTTAAAAGTTTGACGATATCCACCGTGTCGCCGGGAGCTTTTTCGATTACTTGGGAAAGGTAATAACCCAAACCGTCGTGTGTCATTCCCCGTTGAACAATGACACCGGTTTTGGGCACTTTGGCAAAAACATAGGTGTTGTTTGGTTTGGTGTAAATTGCTTCCGATAAATCTTTACCAACTTTGTTTTTGTCGATGTCAATAGCGGCGACAAACTCGATATCGCGAATGTGGTAGCCGCCCAGATTGACATGCATCAAACCGGGAACCTTATCGTCATCTTTGGCTTTTTTGTAGTATTCGACTCCCTGCACCAAAGACGAGGCGCAGTTACCGACTCCGATAATAGCAACTCTAATTTTACCCATTTAATCTTTCCTTTTTTTATCCGTTAAGGTTTTGCGCAAGGAAAATAGATTATCTTATATTCTCTGTCAAATATTATTTGATAAAATATAATTATTGTATATATTATATGACTAAATAGTCATTATAGGGATTTGTTGTTATGTCCATTCCTATGTTGGATGAAAACTTGGTTGCCGCATTGGTCGATAGAAAAATAGTGACCGATACTTTTCGTCGACTTACCGCGGATAAAAAGAATCGTATTTATAGAGAAGCGATAACTTTATTCGGCGAATACGGTTATGACGGACTGGCTGTTGATCAGTTCTGCCGCAAGGCGGGAATTTCCAAAGGGTCTTTTTTTCAATACTTTCCCTCCAAGAGTCATCTGCTGGAATTTGTCCTTTTGGTTTTCGATGATTATCTGGGAAAATGGATGGCGGAGATAAAAAAAAATGAAAAAGCGGTGTTGGCGCGGGATCGTTTACTTTACTTATATGAGGCGCTTTTAGTCAATTCGAAGTTGTTTAAAGCCGAAGAGCGTTTTTTTCTTTTTGTTACCTCAGCCTTACATCATTCCGCTATTGTTATCGAGGGTATAGATATCGAGCGACATATCCATAATTATATTGAGGAAATTATCGAAAGGGGTATCCGGACCGGTGAGATTCGCGGCGATGTGGAGGTGGAGCTGACCGCTTATCTGGTATCGTTGATTATGAGTGCTTTGGTACAAAAACAATATCTTGGCCGAAGGTTATATCGAGGAAAGTTAGAAGAATATTTTATCAGTTTTTTGTTTGATGGTATCAAAGCATGAAAAAGGGGTTGGTGATTGAATCACGATTAAAATATTATTTATTACCTTGTTGATATATTTCTTATGAGTTTAGAAATTAACTTGATAAAGTATATATGTTTGGTTAAGGTTTAGTCGTTCCTTGGTGTAATAATTGCCAAGGGTCAAAAATAACCTTGCCATAGATAGTATCTATGTGATGGGAGAACATAAGTGGAAGTTGATGGTAATAGCAAAATAACGGTAGGTAATAAACTTGGTCTGAAAGAACTGATTGCCATGGGTGTGGGAGGCATGGTGGGGGGCGGTATCTTTTCCGTTTTGGGTCTTTCCGTCGGTGTGGCGGGGCATGCGGCGCCTATCGCCTTTGCTTTAGGTGGTATTATCGCTTTGCTTACGGGTTTGTCCTATGCTCGCTTGGGGATGGTTTTCCGTTCCGATGGAGGTAGTTTTACTTATTTGGAACATGCTTTTCGTCATGAAAATATAGCCGGCGTCGGCGGTTGGCTGCTTCTGGCGGGATATGTCGGTACGCTGGCGCTATATGCTTATACTTTTGGCGGATATGGTAGCGCTATGCTCGGTAATGCCGATCATGGCTCAATTATACAGTATGTTCTCCAATCGGGAGTGATTCTTCTTTTTCTCGGCGTGAACTTATACAGTATCAAAGCGGCTGGGCATACCGAGGATATTATCGTTATGGTCAAGGTTATAATTCTTTCTTTGTTTGCCATAGCCGGCATATTTTATATCAAAGCTGATTACGTGCTACCACTTTTCAACCTGGGTGGGACGGGAGTGTTGATGGGGGCGGCGTTGATTTTTGTGGCTTATGAAGGATTCGAACTGATTCCCAACGCCGTTAATGAAATGGAACATCCCGAAAAAAATCTATCGCGTGGTATTATAATCTCTATTGTGATTACGACTTTGATTTACATTTTGGTCTCGCTGGTGGCGGTGGGGAATCTGTCATCAGCGGCTATTGCCAAGTACAAGGAATATGCTTTGGCGGTGGCGGCTAAGCCTTTTTTAGGACATGCCGGTTTTATGTTGATTGGTTTGGGTGCTCTTCTGTCTACCGCTTCGGCTATTAATGCCACTTTGTTCGGTACGGCAAGATTGGGCAAAGTAATGGCTCAGGAGCGTGATTTACCTCGAGCTTTTTCTTTTCGCGAACGCTCTCGTGATATCCCTTGGGTGAGTTTATGTATTATAACGGCAGTGACTTTAGTTTTTGTCAATCTGGGTAATTTAGTGATGATATCCTCTTTTGCCAGCGCTTCCTTTCTGTTGATTTTTGCCAGTATCAATTTAGCCGCTTTGCGCCTGCACAAAAAGATAAATATTCCCTTGTCAATACCACTAATAGGTTTTGTCCTCAGTTTGGCGTCGTGGTTTGTTCTGGGTGGTTACCTTTGGTGGCATAATCGTCAGAGCCTTCTTTGGATTGCGGTATCTTTTATTTTCATTGCTTTAGCCGAATTTCTTTTCAGCGAGAGAAAACTGTTATTCCGCAAAGACCGGTAGCTGTTCTCAATTTCAATATATGTAGTGTAATATGGAAGCGGTAAAACGGTAGTTATCAGTATTTCTATATGAAGAAGAATAACTATTTGCTGTTTTATAGTTGTAACGTGAATATAAGACGTTAAAATTAATAGTAGTAGGGATAGCAATACGATAGGTTAAGGTGCTACCTAATCTCAATTCCCAATTGATAATTTTTTGTATATCTTCGAAGAAATATCTCGGTGGACCATCCAAGTGATGTTTCCTAGATATATATTGATAGGAAGTGAAAAAATTGACATTAGTTCGGGAACTGAAGATATAAAAAGCTTTGGTTGATAACCACCATTTAAAATAGTTATAGAAATCGTTGTTTGAATAATAATAATACCAGCTTTGAGTTTCAATGTCGATTTGCCATTTCCTCGTTACCGGTTTAAAATATTGCAAACGGCCGGTTAAATAAAAAAGGTAATCTTCATTACCATAATGAGAATATTCATTCTGTTTATGGTAACTGTTGGTAAGAGTGTCTATGTTATTGTGATTGATTTGATATTGTACATAATGAGCGATGGTATTTTTCCCTTTTTGCCTGCTTAAATAATTATAGCGAATACCGTTTCCCATACTTGCTTTCCAACCAAATTTTCTGTTATCACGAGGAAAGTAGTCCCAGACATCCTGAATTAATAAATAACCGTAATGGCCGGTGGCATCAATTATACCGGTATTGTTTAAGAAAGTTAGTATTTCATCAAAAGTTTCGATGCGACGGATGCGTTTGTCGACCGCATGTTTAAGACGGTTTTGGTATATAATATCACACAAGACAAGCATTTCTTCGTTAGTCGGTTCCCGCAGTAAGGCATTATTAGCTTTTAATTCCTCAATCATATACATCGCTGTGGAGGCATACCATCCTTCATAAACATGTCCCCACCCAGTGTTAACATCAAAAGTTATGGAATAAGATTTATTGTCAGCACTACCATCAACAGATCCGTGGTATCTGGTTATCAATTGAGAAGTATCATAATTATGATATCTATCTTGTTCGCGTTCTATATCGTCTTGGGTAGTTTTCGAATAGTCAAGGTATGATCTGAGAGTAGTAGACAGAAAAAAATCTTTGTATAAGTATTGACCAAAGCTGATATAGGGATTAAAATGAAATTTATAAAAGTGGTATTTTTTTGTTTCATCAAAGTAATTCCTGCTGCTTGAACCTCCAGAACTATTTTTAGTTCTATGTTGAAAAATAAAGGAAAAGGAGTTGGATAGATGCAAAAAACGTTGCACAGTTTCATAGTTATAAGCAACATAAGTTCCAAACATTGATTGGTAGGCATAAAAATTATTATTATTATCTCCGAAATTATTTGATAGCGGATAGTGTTCTTTTTGTTGGCTTATACCATTTGAGCCGGAAAAATTAAATTTCCCGTCAACAGTCCA
>JAADHM010000010.1:14752-20295 GCA_013151855.1 FCB group bacterium
CGATTTTGAATTTCTTTTGCGCTTTTACTCCTACCTGAAAGAACATAATCATTAATAAAGATAGAATGGTAACCTTGAAAATATTTTTTGAATACATATTACTCCCCCGAGTTAAACTGGATAGTTATTTTTACTTAATATAATACATTGTGTCCATATATCAACCCGTAACCGATATTTTTTAATTGCAATGGTAATACCAATTAGATAGACGTAACTTCCCCCAAATATTAAAAAATAAATTTTTATGCGGTCGCAGACAGAACACCACGGCTTTAGCCGGGGGTATCTATATGAGTAATAATGTTAGCATTAATTCAATTCGCTAATGATGCGTAACCCTTCAAGGGTCAAAGTGGGTTCTACGAAATTGATTTTCTTTGAGTATTTTTCCATGTTCTTAGCCAAGCCGCCGGTAGCGATAATTTTGGGATTGGTGAACTTGGTTTCTTCGATAATGTTATCAATAATGTAATTCACCTGTCCCACCATACCCAAAAAAAGACCCGATTGCAAAGCGGTGGTGGTAGATTTCCCCACTATCGCATCGGGTGGTTCGATACGGATTTCGAAAAGGCGGGCGGTGCGCTTAGCCAGTTCCATCATAGAAGTTTCGGCTCCGGGGCAGATGATACCGCCGATATAGATGCCGTTGTCATCGATAACATCAAAAGTGGTAGCGGTGCCGAAATCGACGATAATCATCGGTCCGCCATACTTGCCGTAACCGGCAACAGCATTGGCGATACGGTCGGCGCCGAGTTGTTCCGGTTGGTCGATAGCAATTTTGATGGGCAGTTTTATGAGGTGGGTGAGAATTAAAGGGACGCATCCCAAATATTTTTTGGAAACCGTTTCCAAAGTGGCGGTAAGGGAAGGAACCACCGAAGAGATAATAACATCATCAATCGCTTCGCCGGAAAGTTCCAATTGCTTAAGCCAATTGGTTATATAAAAACCGATTTCGTCGGCGGTGATATTATTGCGGGTAGCCAAACGGATATGGTCTCTTAACAACTCACCTTCAAAAAGACCGATAACGATATTGGTATTTCCGACATCAATAGCAACTAACATACTGGGAATATAAGCATGGTTATAGCTTACGGTCAAGGGTTCTGTATTTTTTTCTTAAAGGTTATATATATGATGAGCATAAAAAAACCGATGACATTGCTGTCATCGGTTAATAAACCCAATTTATATTAATAGTAATTTAACTGGCTTTTTTGTTCTTTTTGGCTTTGACAATAGTTTTTGGTTTGCTACCTTTGGTGATGGTTTTCTCCGTGATGATGACTTCCGCAATATCCGGTGTAGAGGGGATTTCATACATAATATCAAGCATCGCCTTTTCGAAAATAGACCGCAAAGCGCGGGCGCCGGTCTTACGCTCCTGAGCGATTTTTACGGCGGCTTTTAAGGCTTTGGGTTCAAAGCGGAGTTTGATGCCTTCCAATTCCAATAGTTTGGCATATTGTTTGGTGAGCGCATTTTTGGGTTCCGTTAAGATATTCAATAACGCTTTTTCGTCCAAAGCTTGCAAAGGCGCCGTTACCGGAAGACGCCCCACCAGTTCGGGAATCAAGCCGTAAGTAATCAAGTCGACAGGCATGACATGTTCGAATATTTCTTCTGATTTTTCGCTGACAAAAGTTTTTTCCGCTTCAAAGCCGACTGTTTTTTTACCGATACGACGAGCGATAATTTTATCCAAACCGTTAAAAGCACCACCACAAATAAAGAGAATATTATTAGTGTTGATATGCACAAAAGATTGTTCGGGATGTTTGCGTCCTCCTTTGGGAGGGATATTGGCAATGGTACCTTCAAGAATCTTTAGCAGCCCTTGCTGTACTCCTTCGCCGGAAACATCGCGGGTGATAGAAGGATTGCCGTCTTTGCGAGCAATTTTATCCAATTCATCGATATAAATAATGCCGCGTTCCGTTTTGTGCTGGTTGAAGTTTGAGGCTTGATACAGACGAACTAAGATATTCTCCACATCTTCGCCGACATAACCGGCTTCGGTCAAAACGGTGGCATCGGCAATGGTGAAAGGCACCTTGAGCAATTTTGCCAAAGAACGGGCGATGAGAGTTTTGCCGGTTCCGGTGGGACCGATTAAAAGGATATTGGATTTTTCCAGTTCAACATCATCTTTTTTTTGTAGTTTTTCTGTTGATGAGGATGAAGAAGACAAGTGGCTGTTAATTCTTTTATAGTGGTTATAAACGGCAACGGCGACTGTTTTTTTAGCTATTTCTTGTCCGATGACATATTGGTCGAGCAGGTTTTTGATTTCCATGGGAGTCGGTAAATCTTTGATAAGCGACGGTTCTTCAAAGCCGGGGGAGGTTTGAATTAAATCATAGCACAACTCCACGCATTCATCACAGATAAATGCTTTGTAACCGGAGAAAAGGCGCATGACTTGCCTTGAAGATTTCCCACAGAAAGAACAGCGTTGTGACAAAATAGGTGTGTCGTTCTTTTTTGACATTATGAAATGTTAATTTCCTATGTTTAAATTAAAGGCAGATTATAATTATGGCTCAATTTCACTTTCGTTTTGTCTCGTAAACTTTGTCAATGAGACCGTATTCTTTAGCTTCTTCGGGAGACATAAAGAAATTGCGATCCGTGTCGGCTTCGATTCTTTCGAGTGATTGGCCGGTATGTTTGACCAGAAGTTCATTGAGACGTTTTTTGGTGTTGGCAAATTCTTCCGTCATAATCACAATATCGGAAACCTGTCCCTGAGCACCGGCCAAAGGTTGATGAATCATCACTCGGCTGTTGGGTAAAGCGGCTCGTTTTCCTTTGGTTCCGGCAGCCAGTAAAAAAGCACCCATGGAAGCGGCAATGCCCATACAAGTGGTGACCACATCGGGTTTGATAAATTGCATGGTATCATAAATCGCCATTCCCGCCGTTACCGAGCCACCGGGAGAGTTAATGTACACAAAAATGTCTTTTTCGGGATCTTCGGCTTCCAGAAATAACATCTGAGCAATGACCAGATTAGCGATGTTGTCATCGATAGGGGTGCCGATAAAAATAATACGGTCTTTAAGAAGCCTTGAAAATATGTCGTAAGCACGTTCGCCGCGGCCGGTTTGTTCGACAACCATGGGAACTAAAAAATTTGAGGAAATCTCTTTGTTCATATAATCCTTTACTTCCTTGTTAATAGATATTTTTTTTAATTATCGTTAATTATCGGCTTTGTTTAGTTTTGCCTTACTCATTAAAAAGTCGATAATTTTTTCTTCCAACAAAGATTCTCGCAGGTCAGCCATATTACCGGATTTTTGGATGTTTTCTCGGGCTTGTTGGGGGGTCATTTTATAGTTCTCGGCAAATTTATTAATTAGATTATCCATATCCGAAGGTAAAACTTCAATATTTTCCTGTTTAGCCAATTGATACATAAGCATATTCCAACGGATAGTGTTTTCGCCAATGGGCTCGTAATTTTTTCTTATTTCAACTTCATCTATATCTTTATACTGTTTTTTAAAATCTTCGATGACATTTGTTAGGTAGTTGTTCACCAGAGACTTCGGTATGGGGACGGGGTTTTTTTCACAGATGTGATTTATTATCTGATTTTTTTGGTCTCGATTTTGTTCTTCTGTTTTTTGTTGTTTCAGCCGTTCACGGATTTTCATACGCAATTCTAAAACCGTTTCCGCATCACCGGTTTGTTTGGCAAAAGCATCATTCATAGGCGGCATTATACGTTCTTTAATAGTTTTTATATGACATTTGTATTTAAGTCGTGCCCCGGCAAAGACTTTATCGGGGTAATCATTATCATAAACCACCTCGATTTCTTTTTCCTCGCCGACTTTCATCCCGGTTAATTCTTTTGTAAATTCCTTGACCGTTAATTTATTACCCAAATCAACTTCAGAATCGGGAAATTTATCATTAGCGAGAATATTGTTCGGGTCATCAACTTTTTCAATATCGACAATGACCACATCGCCATCTCTTGCCTCGCGTTCCACGGGTCTTAATTCGGAGAAACGTTTACGGATATGCTCCATAACCTCGTCAACTTCTTCATCTTCGGTACTAATTTCATAAGTTGCTATTTCGAGATTATCAAAATTCACTTTTTCGATTTCAGGAAAAACCTCGACTCGTGCGATATAATTTAGGCTACCATCATCGGCGAAATTGAGACCGGTAACAGAGGGATAAGAAGCGACTTTAAGAGTTTTTTCCTTAATTATTTTGGAATAGGTAGTTTTGAATATATCTTCGGCAACATCGGCTTTGACCTGATCTTCATACAAAGATTTAATCATATCCATGGGAGCTTTGCCTTTGCGATAACCTTTTAGAGTTACTTTGTTCCGTACTTCTTCGAATTTTTCTTCCATTTTAGGATTTACGGTTTCAGCGGGAACCGTAACCGATAATTCCTTCAAAAGTTTTTCTATATCTTTAATTTGAACATCCACTTGCTTAAACTCCCGTAATTGAAAAATTATTTAAATTATTATGCGAAAGGGGGGATTTGAACCCCCATGCCTTACGGCACTGGATCCTAAATCCAGCGTGTCTACCAATTTCACCACTCTCGCAATTTGATTATCATACTTTGTATTATCTATGTATATTTTTTAGCAAATTTTTCTATTTAATAAATATTTAGTCCGTTTAGCAATAGGATTTTCAATTTATTATTTTAATTATACAAAAAAATAAGAAATTAAGCTACTTTTTTGATTTCCCATAAAGCAGAATTAATTTCTCCCTTTTCTTTTTGAGAAAATATATGAAACGGCTCTAATAGTCAAGGAACAAAGGAGTTAATTACATTTTATGGTTATTAGCTTATATATAGATATATTTTTAAGTATGGTTTCTTTAAGTTTTTACCATATTTTGGTATTAAAAAATGGAAACTTGTGGGAAGTTTTTTCGTTATAAGTAATTAGAGGTCTTGATAAAATCTGTCGATAAGTTATATTGTTGTGTGATTGAAACGGATTTGGTAAAAGTTTTGGGGGTGATATGGTTTCGACGGGTTTAGTGAGGAACTGTTAGCATGTCGGGGATGTCTGGAGCCCCGTTAACAAACTGGGCAAAACGATACTTGGCGAATATAATTACGCCATGGCTGCCTAAGTAACTGTGCAGCTCGTTGTACCTGATCTTTTGTCTCCAAGGTTGGGCTACAGCGTCGATAAAGGAGACTCGGTTCTTTGACGCCTTTAAAAAGAGCTTAAACTAAAAGGCTGGTTCTTTTCGTAGTCTGTCGGTCTACAGCGGAAAGGACGAGAAAATAAAGACCTGACTAAACATGTAGAGAGCGGTTTGGCATTATTCTCGGACGGGGGTTCGATTCCCCCCACCTCCACCATTTTGCTACAAGACTTAAGTTGTTGAGAATCAACGATAAATGCCTGAAATACAGGCACTTTTATACTTTCTTCAGTTCGAATAACACCGCATAACTACCAATAACTTACAACGATTGTGGTCACAATATGGTCACAATAATCTTGCGAATGTAGTATCTATCT
>JAADHM010000129.1 GCA_013151855.1 FCB group bacterium
TGGGGATGGGTCCTTTTTCGCCTGACCGAGCGGGAGCGGTGCCTATCGGCGGATTGGTAAAATTGTGTTACTCCGGTAAATATACCGAAAAAGAAATGCTTGATAAATTGTCAAAGAAATCCGGACTGGTGGCTTATCTGGGCATTTCCGATTTGCGAGAAGTGGAAAAAGAAATCAATGGCGGGAATGAAAAAGCAAAACTATATTTCAATGCTATGGCTTATCAAATCGCCAAAGAGATTGGCATTGCCGCGGTGGTATTAAAGGGTAAATATGAAGCTATTGTTCTTACGGGAGGCATGGCTCATTCTAAGATGTTAGTCGAAGAAATCCAAAAATACATTTCTTTTTTGGGTAGAGTTGCGGTTGTTGCCGGAGAGTTTGAAATGGAAGCGCTGGCGGCGGCGGGGATGCGGTTTTTAACCGGACGGGAAAAACTAAAACAATATTAAACGAGATTCATCTATGGAAAATAATCCCATATATTCATCGGATAAATTAATCGAACGAGCTGTTGAGATAGCTCACAAAGGTCGTAAAAAAAAGGTGGCAGTGGCGGCAGCGCAGGATTTTGCCGTTATCGAGGCGGTTTCCGAGGCTGCAGCCGATGGTTTCGTTGATGGGATTCTAATTGGTGACGCTGATTTGATTAAGGATTTGGCCACTGAAAATGATGTTGCTATCAATCACCTTGAGGTCATAGATATAAAACAGGTCGCCGATGCGGCTCATTATGCGGCGAAACTTGCCTCGGAAGGTTCCGCCGATGCTATAATGAAAGGATTTTTGCCTACTTCGGCACTGTTAAAAGTGGTTCTCGATAAGCAGTATAATTTACGCAGTGAAAACACCTTATCGCACTGTGCCGTATTGGACATCCCCGGTTATCATAAACTGTTGAATTTAACCGATGGCGGTATGGTGGTAAAACCCAATCAAGAGCAAAAACTTCAGATACTTGAAAATGCCATATTGGTCGGCCATGCTTTGGGATTATCGCCGGTAAAAATAGCCATCTCCGGAGCTTATGAAAAACCCAATAGAAATGTTCCCCACTCTCTTTCCGATATAGATTATATTATTCCTCGAGCTTTGGAAAAGAATAAAGATATTACTATTCAGGGGCCGCTACCGTTTGATTTGGCAACTTCCCAAAAAGCCGCCACTTATCAGCACGGCAGTGGTTCGGTAGTTGGTGATGCCGATATTTATTTGGTCGATTCCATTGAAGAGTGCAATATTATTGCCAAAGCTCTTGTTCAGTTTGCCCAAGCGGTTTTCGCCGGAGTGATTGTCGGTGCCAAAGTTCCCGTTTCTTTGGTTTCAAGAACCGATACCGTTAAAAATAAAAAAGCTTCATTAGCTTTAGCTTGTGTCCTTTCCGATTATTATTTACAAAACAATATTTGGGGTGAAGGGGAAAAATAATATGACTTTTGAAAATAATTTTACCATTCCGGAAATTCATTCTTTTGAACAAATTGTTGCCAAAGCCGAGACAATAGTCAACGCCAGTGGAAAACCCAAAACCGCTTTGGTCGTTCCTACCGGTTTGGATGCTTTGAAAGCATTTGCTATGGCTATGGATAAAAATATAATTGAACCTTACTTAATCGGAGACGAAGTTTATGTTAGAGCCAAAGCGGAACAAAATGAAATTAATCTGGAAAAGGCAAAGTTTATAAATATTATAGAACCGGACTCAGCTGTTCTAACAGCTTCCAAAATGGCCATTGAAGGGGAGTTGGATTTAATTGTCAAAGGACATATTCCTACCGTACCTTTTTTGAAAACTCTTTTCAGGGAGAAAGATTTTTTTAATAAAAAAGATAATTTCGTTTCTCATGTGGCTGTTATAAAACCGAAATTGTACCAAAAACTATTATTGCTTACCGATGCCGCTATTAATATTGCTCCCGATTTGAAAGGTAAGTTGTCATTAATCAACAATGCGGTGAAGGTGGCTAAAGTAGTGGGGATAGGGATGCCGCGGGTAGCTTTGTTGGCCGCGGTCGAAGTTGTCTATCCGCAGATGCCGGTAACTATGGATGCCGCCATTATTTCCAAAATGGCTGAACGCCGGCAAATAAAAGATGCTTATGTCGATGGTCCTCTTTCGTTTGATGTCGCCGTAGATATGATTGCCGCTCATTCGAAGGGCATCAAGAATTCTCCCGTTGCCGGTCAGGCTGATATCTTGATAGCTCCGAATTTGGAAACTGCCAATGGTGTTTATAAAGCAATGACCCTTTTTGGAAAGGTGCAAATAGGCGGTATTGTTTATGGCGGTAAAGTTCCCATTGTTTTAAGCTCGCGGTCTGATTCCATGGAAAATCAATTCTATGCCATCGTATTAGGGGTATTAGTTGCTTGTTCTCGATAAGGAATAGTTTTTCTTTTTATCAGGTATTAATGATATATAATAAGTAAAATTATGCCCTCTGATAGTTTAACGATGATATTTTGCGGTTTATCTCTTTATAACGCTTAAAACTTATGGTGGCATTTGTAAACTTTTCTTGACTAACTAATTTAACTCAATTATTATCAGTAAATTACGGGAATTTTTAAGAGGAGATTATCTTGGTTTATGGTGTAATATTAGCTGGTGGAAAAGGTGAACGCTTCTGGCCTTTGTCACGTACTCAGTTACCTAAACAATTTTTAAGTCTCACTTCCGATAAAATGATGCTTGAGGAGACCATCGATAGAATCTTACCTTTACTGCCTTATGAAAATATTCGTATTGTCACTAACGATAATATGAAGCGGTTTATTCTCGATAATTTAAAACCGGTTTCGGAACAAAATATTTTAAGTGAACCTTATGGACGTAATACCGGAACAGCTATCGGATTAGCGGCTACTCATTTGTTAAAAGAGGACGAAAAAGCTGTTTTAGTGGTTTTATCAGCAGATCATCTTATCAAACCGGAGGGAAAATTAAGAAAGATTTTAAAAGCCGGTATTGATATTGCATCTTCGGAAGATTATTTAATCACTATCGGCATTGTTCCCACTCGCCCGGAAACGGGATATGGTTATATTAAACTCGGTGAAGTTTTTAAGCAAGCAGATGATATTACTTTTTATCAGGTGGCTAAATTTACGGAAAAACCGAAAACCGCTATTGCTCATGAATATTATTATAGTCATAATTACCTTTGGAACAGTGGGATATTTATCTGGTCGGCGCATTCAATTTTAAAAGCTATTGAAAAGTATCATCCCCATTTAAGTGCCTTGTTAAAAGTATATTCAAAGTATGTCGGTACGGATAAAGAATTAAAAGCCAGAAAAGAATTGTATGAGAATGCGGAAAATATCTCCATTGATTTCGCTATTCTGGAAAAAGCGGAAAATGTTCTCACGATCAAGGCTGATATTATCTGGGATGACATTGGGGGATGGAGCGCTTTGGCTCGTTATAAAAATGTTGATTCTGATAATAATGTTATCATAGGAAAAGCGGTTGCCTTGGACACCTATGAAACTATTTTGTATAATGACGGGGACGGATTAATTACCTGTTTGGGAGTTTCGGATTTGATTATCGTTAAAGTTAACGATGTTATGATGGTGGTACATAAAACCAGAGCGGATGAGATAAAAGAAATTTTATCGAAACTGAAAGAAAATGAAGATACCCGAAAATATTTATAGCTTGATAAGTCTGTTGTTATTACTTGTTTTAACCGTTGGTTGTCGTAGCAACACTTCTGTCGCTGAGGAAAAAAAACAGACCAAAGCTCCTTCCGTGGTCGATAAGCGCGGCTTCAATCCTCTTGACCTTCCCCTGGATACGAAAATTATCCCCAAAGAATATCCGCTTAAGAGTGATTTTACTATCAAAAAAGCAATCTCAGCGACTATTACGGATTCATCTTATGACAGTTCTTTACCAATAATGGATAGTATTCCGGAAACTATGGATACTCTAAATAATCAAGTCTATCGCATTCAAATTTTTACCAGCAAAGTTTATGGTGATGCCAAATATGCTACTCGTGTTGCCGATGAAATATTTGACCGCCAAGTTTACTTGGATTATGAGGTGCCATATTACAAAGTGCGGGTGGGGAATTTTGCCAATCGGGAACAAGCGGAAGAATATCTTTTGAAAGTAAAAACCGCCGGTTATACTAATGCCTGGGTGGTTATGGTTACCGTCAACGTTAATGAAACCACGCCGTTATACGAAAATAATTTTAATATTGGTGATACCCTTGACAACGATGAGAACAACGCTCAAAATGACGAAAAATAATCTCTCTGTTGAAGTTATCGACCCCGCTGTTCCGCATTCATCCGTTGTCAGTCGAGCAGCAGCTGTTTTAACTGAGGGGAATTTGGTGGTGGCACCGACAGAAACCCGTTACGGTTTACTTGCTCGGGCGGATCGGCTTTCGGTTCTTAAGAAGTTGTATGAGGTCAAAAAGAGGTCCCATAAGCTTCCCAGCGCCATATTTGTAAAAAGTATGGAAGATATTTCACGATATGCTGAGTTGAATAAGGTAGCAAGAAAAATAGCCTCCAAACTACTCCCGGGACCCTTGACTTTGGTGTTAAAAGCTAAGGGTAATAATGACTGGGAATTTGTTGTAAAGGGGAAAGTTGGTATTAGATATTCATCTGCTCCCTTTATAAATCTTCTTTTGAATAAAATAGATTTTCCCATAACGGCAACATCGGCTAATATTTCGCAGGAAAAAGAATGCACCACTATTGAAGAAATTGCGCTTTTATTTAATGAGAAGGTTGCTTTGTATATTGATGGGGGAGAGCTGAGTAATCCGGTCTCGACCGTTGTCGATTTAAGCGGTGATAAAGTTGAGATATTAAGAGAGGGTGCTATTGCTACTGAAATCATAGAAAGAATCTTAGCGCAAAATTAATATGGAAAATAAATATAACATTCTTATCGTATGTACGGGTAATACTTGTCGTTCTCCTATGGCAGAAGGGATGCTTCGTCAATTGTTGGAGGAAAAGCGTCCTAATAAATTTGAAGTCTTTTCGGCGGGAACTGCCGCCGCTGCCGGTTTCCCGGCTACTTTGTACGCCATAGAAGCGGCAAAGAACTGGGATATTGATATTTCCCAACATCTTTCGCAACCTCTTTCCAAACCTCTGATTGACAGAGCCGATTTGATTTTAGCTATGACCTCAAAGCATTATCAGGAAATACTTCGCCTGCGAAAAGATGCTAAAAGTAAAACTTATCTTTTCAAAAATTTCCCTCATACGGGAGTTGAAGGTGAAGATGTCAGCGATCCCATCGGCCAATCGTTGGAAAAGTATAACGAAACTTTTTTGGAAATCAGAGATTATTTGACAAATAATCTCGATGAAATTGTAAAAAGGATAGATGAAAAAGCTACTAATGAATAAACCAAGAATTCACAAAATCATCTTAGGAGCTATAATTATTATAGGACTGGTTCCTTTATTTTATTTTGCTTCCATTGAAATTACTATCGCCCAGGCAGCCGCCGAAGATAGCATGATTACAAAGGATACGACTAAGACGGCAGATACGACGAACACAACAGACCGTTTTGTAGATAACGTAGCTTTTGGGGTGAATGAGAAATTTTCATATATTATAAATTATGGTTTTATTAATGCCGGTACTGCTACCATCGAAGTGCCTCGTTTAATAGAATACAATAGCCGACCCTGTTATCAGGTTGTTACCAGAGCAAAGTCAAACAAATTCTTCTCCAGTTTTTTCAAAGTAGATGACCGGGTGGAATCGATTATTGACGCTCAGGGTATTTACAGTTGGCATTTTAAAAAAAATCTCCGCGAGGGAAAATATCGTGCCGAACAAAACTATACTTTCGACCAACAGAATCATTTGGTTTATGATGGTGTCGATACGATGAAAGTTGCCCCTTTTGTACAGGACGCTCTCTCAATTTTGTATTATATTCGCACGCAAAAACTGGAGGTTGGCAAATCGATTTTTGTGGATAATTTTACCGACCGCAAAGAGTATTCTCTGGAAGTGAAAGTGCTGAAAAAAGAAACCGTTAAAGTTCCTGCGGGTTCTTTTGATTGTATCGTGGTGGAACCATTATTACAATCGGTGGGTATGTTTAGGCATCAGGGAAAGTTAACCGTCTGGTTGACCGATGATCATTTGAAAATGCCGGTATTGATGAAAACGAAAGTCCTAATCGGTTCCATTTCGGCAGAGTTAACGGACTATCAACTCGGTGATATTGAAGTCTTTTAAGATGCCATCCGACAAAAAGAAATATAAACCGGTTGACCTTCATAAAGTCACCCGTTATTCGATTAAAAAAAGACCTACCAAAACAAAGATTAAGGCTTTTGGTCGACCTATTAAAAATCTTGACGGAGCGGACTTCTTTGATTCTCTCCCACGTTTTTTGAAATCGGCCGATTTGATGGAATTTATCGACTTAGTGTTTAAAGCCAGAAAACATAATTTTCCTTTTCATTTACTCCTTGGTGCGCACGTAATAAAAGTGGGCTTGTCGCCCATTCTGATTGATTTAATGGAAAATAACATCGTGACCGGAGTTTCTTTTAATTGTGCCGGTTTGATTCATGATTTGGAGCTGGCATTTTGGGGGGGGACTTCCGAAGATGTGCAAGCCGGTTTAAATGATGGCAGTTTTGGTATGGTGAAAGAAACCGGTGAATATTTCGGCGCTATTGCCAAACTTGCCTGTGAAAAAAAGGTAGGTTTGGGCGAAGCCGGTGGTTTATTCATAAATCAAGAAAAAGCAAAGCATAGGCGACTGTCGGTGTTTGCCACGGCTTATCGTTTGGGATTGCCGGCTACCATTCATATCGGAATTGGAACCGATACTATTTCCCAACATCCCGAATATAATGCCGCTTGTTTGGGGGAAGGGTCTCATATCGATTTCCGCTTGCTGGCGGATATTTGTGCTGATATCGACAAAGGAGGCGTAGTAGCCAATATCGGTTCGGCGGTGATTTTACCGGAAGTTTTTCTGAAAGCTTTAACCGTAGCAAGAAATATTCATAAAGGCAAAAATCAGTTGACCACAGCCAATTTTGATATGATTATACATTATCGTCCGATGGTTAATATTGTGTCTCGTCCAACTTCCAATGGTGGAAAGGGATTTAATTTTATCGGACATCATGAAATTATGATTCCCCTGTTGGCGTGGGGATTAAAAAAGAAGTTCAAGTCTAAGTGATACGGAGAAAAATATGGCCAAGTTAGTCGAATGTGTTCCCAATTTCTCTGAGGGACGTCGTCCGGAGGTTATCGATGCTATCTGTAATGCGATTACATCTGTCGAGGGAGTGGTTTTACTTGATAAAGAAATGGATGCTGACCATAATAGAGCGGTGGTTACTTTCGTGTCCCCGCCCCATAAAGCGGTGGAAGCGGCTTTTCTGGGATATCAAAAAGCCGCGGAACTGATTGATATGACCACCCATAAGGGAGAACATCCGCGGATGGGCGCTTGTGATGTGTGCCCTTTTATTCCTATCTCGGAAGTTACCTTGGAAGATGCTATCGAATTGGCTAACAAATTAGGCAAAAAAGTTGGAGAAGAATTAAAGATACCGGTTTATTTATATGAAAACGCCGCCACTTCACCCAAAAGAAAGAACTTGGCGGTTATTCGCAAGGGAGAATACGAGGGGATTCGTGATACTATCGAAACCGACCCCTCCCGTAAACCTGATTACGGTCCCGCCAAAATGAATTTGAAAGCCGGAGCTACCGCTATCGGGGTTCGTTTCCCTTTGGTGGCTTACAATGTATATTTGGATACCGATAAAAAATGGATAGCCGATAATATTGCCGATGCCATACGTTCCATTAAGGGCGGATATCGTTTTGTAAAAGCATTGGGCTTTGAAATTAAAGAACGCCATCAGGTACAGATATCCATGAATTTGGTCAATTATACGAAAACGCCTATTTTTAGAGTTTTCGAGACCATTAAATCGGAAGCCGCACGATATGGGGTGAATGTAACCTCCTCGGAAGTAGTGGGGTTGGTACCTAATGATGCTATTGTCGATGTGGCTGATTTTTATTTACGCTTGGAAAACTTTTCCAAAGCTCAAATTTTAGAAGAAAAATTGAAAGATGCCCAATCTCTCTCGGTGTCAGCGGGGGAATCTTTTTATGATGAAGTGGCATCTTCATCGCCGGCTCCCGGAGGCGGGTCGGTGTCGGCGTCGGCCGGTGCTCTGGCGGCGGCTTTAACGGCAATGGTTTCTCGTTTGACCGTGAGCAAGAAGAAGTACGCCGAGGTCAAAGAAGAGTTGGCGGCAGTGAGAGATCAAGGGGATATTTTAAAAGATGAATTGGTCAAGCTGATTGATACCGACAAAGAAGCCTTTAACAAAGTTATGGAAGCTTTTAAACTACCCAAAGGTACCGAAGAACGGAGCAAAGCCATCGAAGATGCTACCAAAGAAGCTGCCTCCGTACCTTTGATAGTGATGAAGAAATCGCTGGAAGTGCTTAGATTAGCACAGATTGTTGCCAAAAAGGGGAATGAAAATTCCATTACCGATGCCGGTGTCGCCGGCTTGATGGGCATGGCGGCGATAGAAGGTGCCGGTTATAATGTGAAGATTAATCTTTCTTCTTTAGAAGATAAAGACTTCGTAGAAAGAATGACCAAAGAAGTCGAGGATATTATAAAACAGGGTCATACCATTGCCGAAAAAATCAGACAACAGGTGGAAAGCAAACTGTAAATGAAGCGATATATCGACTTGCACGTGCATACTTGTTATTCCGATGGTGTTAACACTCCCCAAGAAGTTTTGGAGATGGTGATAAGTAAGAACCTTGAAGCTTTTGCCATTACCGACCATGATACTCTTGAAGGATATTGGGCGATGAGAAAGCTCTTGACTGATAAAGCGCCGGAACTTATATCCGGAGTGGAGTTGTCGGTGACGATGGAAGAAACTGATGTTCATCTTTTGGCTTATTTATTTGATCCCGATTACCCACCGCTTAAAACCGAGTTGCTTGATTTTCATAGAAAACGAAACCATCGCGCTCTTTTGATGGTTAGCAAATTAAATGAATTGGGTGTTGATATCAATTATGAAGCGGTGAAAAAAGTTGCCCACGGCGCTCCTATCGGACGACCCCATATCGCTCAGGTAATGTATGACAATCAAGTGGTTAATTATTACGAAGAAGCTTTTGAACAATATCTTGGAAATGATAAACCGGCTTATATTCCCAAAGATAATTTTGAACCTCAAAAGGCTATTGCGCTCATTCATCAAGCCGGTGGTTTGGCCGTTTTGGCTCATCCCGGTATTGAGCATAAGGACAAGTATCTGGAAAAACTTATCGGATTTGGTTTGGATGGTATCGAAGTGTATCCCCCTTCGCACCCTCAAGCCGATACCGACCGCTTTAAACATTTATATCGTTTGGTTATTACCGGGGGGTCCGATTATCATGGTCGGGGGGAAAGAAATCGTATGATAGGTTCTCAAAAAGTTCCTTATGATTGTTTAACAAGGTTAAAGGAAAAATCGGTAGATCCGCTGGGGCGGAGCAGAAAAGAAATGAGGTAAAAGTGAAAAAAATTATCCTCGTGGGTTTTATATTAATTAGTTTTTTTAAAATAAATGCAGCGGCAGAAGAACTGAGCTCTCAAAAACAGAAAGAAATCGTTGCCGATTATTTGTATGTCACCGGACAAATAGATAAACTGCATTCTCTTTCGTTGGATGAGGATGTATCTTATCATCAAGGCGCACCGGTTAAATGCGGCACGCCGGCGGTTATGAATTTTGTCCTTAATTACAACAAAATTGACAAAACTTTATTGAAATCTCTGGGCGTACAACTTGCCGATAGGCCTACCAACACCGAATTACCCGATTCCCTTGATTCTCCCTCGGGGAAATTTCGCATTCATTATACCACCGTGGGCAAAGACGCCGTATATAGCGGTATCCCCAATTATGTCAATAAAGTTGCCGATATTTTTGATTCGGTCTATTATTATTTGGTTGACACTTTGGGGTATCCGCCGCCGCCGGTGGATTCGTTTTATCCTTCCGGAGGAGATGCAAAATTCGATGTTTATCTGCGTGATTTGGGAGGAAATGTTTTCGGATTGACTTATCTTGATTCGATGTATATTGATGGTCCCGGTTCACAACGCGCCACGTCTTTTATGGAGCTGGATAATGATTTTCAAGAAATTTCCATTTATCAAAACAGGCCGCTTGATGCGGTACGGGTGACCTGCGCTCATGAATTTTTCCATGCCGTTCAGTTTGGCATCGATTTTACCGAGGGTGAAACTGTCGATGGTTTTTTTAGCAGTTATTGGATGGAGATGTCTGCCGTTTGGATGGAAGAACAACAGTACACGAACATAAATGATTATTATAATTATTTACCGTATTTCTTTGATTCGCCTTGGGCGTCGATTCAGCAATTTAAAAATAGTCTTGATTTACATCCTTACGGTTCCGTTTTATTCCCGTTGTTTCTTTCCCAAAAATATAATCGGGATATTATAAGACAAATTTGGTTTCGATGCCGAGATTTGGGACTGGGCTCTGACTTTTTACAAGCCGCCGATCAGATTATTGACTCGATGAGTAGTGGTGGTGATTCTTTTGCTTCGGACTTTTCCGAGTTTACCTTGTGGAATTATTTTACCGGTTCCCGCGCCAATCTTGCTCCAGCGGGTATTGGCTATCAGGAGAGAAATGCTTATGTTAGCGAGTTCAGTGAAAATCCCGATACGGGAACGGTTGCCGTATATAACCAATATCCCGTACCAATGGTTTTGGGTAACAAAAATCCGTTCAATCCTTATCATAACGGTGCTTTTTATTTGAAATTCGATGAGTTAAGAACTATCCAATATGATACCACTTTTGATTCCACCGGTGGTATTGTAGGTATTGATTCTGCTTTTACTTTAGCATTAGCTCTTGATACCTCGTTTACCTTCGATTGGGGATTCAATATTGTTTATGATGTTCAAAAAAATAATACCGATTCCATTATTGTCGATCATCTCTCTTTACACGATGCAGGCACTGGTATTTTTATTGATATCTTGAATCCTCGTCAATATCGTTTTGCTACTTTAATCTTCACGCCCGCTTCATCGGTTAAAACTCTTTACGACCCATGGTCGCCTTATTATGTTGCCTATTTTGTTCAGGAAAAAGGCTCTGTTGATTCTTCTTTGATAAATCTTCCGCAGGCTATTTTTGCTCCTTACCCCAATCCGGCGGTGGTGAGCCGAATGAATGAGCCGAAAGTGATGTTTAAATTTCAGGTTCCCACCGATTCGACCAGCTATCCGATTTACGGGCAGGCTTTTTCCGGAAGTGACCCCTATCTTTTGGTGGATATTTTTGATATTGCCGGTGAATATATCTGCACTTTGAATACCATTAGCCGTTCCGATGGCCGCGATGGCAAATATTGGACGGAATGGAATTTGAAAAATGCTAAAAACAATGAAGTCGCTTCAGGGGTTTATATCGCTTATGCTCGTTTGTATTCGGCTAAAAACAAAGGGAAACTTTTGGCGGAAGTCAAAACGAAAGTTGCTGTTATTCGATGATAGCTTCCATAAGGCTGATACCTCGTATTGCTCTTTTCTCAGCATTGGTTTATGTGTTATCATGGGGAACTTCCTTTTTACCCAATATTAATTTTATCTTTTTTATCGTTTTTTCGGCGGGATTTATGTGGGGTGCGGCGGCGGGAGTCTTGGTGGGTTTATTCGGTATGGGGTTGTGGTCACTTTTTAACCCTTATGGACCGGCAATATTTCCTATTTTAGTAGCTCAGTTGATAGGTATATCTGTTAGTGGGGTGGTGGGATCATTTTTTAAAGTTAAAAATTGGCAAACAAAAGGCGGTTGGCAGATAAATATGGCTTTGATAATAGCGGCTGTTTTATGTACCATTTTTTTCTATCTTCCCGTTAATGTGGTTGATGCTTGGGTGTTTCAGCCTTTCTGGCCACGATTTTATACCGGTATGTTCTGGGCGTTGATTTCTTTGGGAAGTAATGTCATAATTTTTCCGTTGCTTTTTCGAGCCCTGCGGTTTTTATATATAAGGGAAAGAGCTTTTTAATGTTGAAAAAACTAACGATAATTTTATTCATTCTTCTTTGGGCTTATGGTTACGGCTATGCCGGGGAAGTAAAAGATGATAATACTAATATTAATGCAGCAGAAGATTCCACCCAATATTTAGCTCCTGTTGTGGATACTGCCAAATCTCATGATAGTCTTCAAGTTGATTCGATGAAAGTTAAAGCTATGGAAATTCCCAGACAGACGTTAGAGAAACCGAAAGCGAAAGAGTTTATCAAGTTCTCATATTTTGACAGTCTCAAAACATATTTCCTTTCTCCGCGTCTTGATGTATATAAATCGGTTCAAAGATCTTTTTTCCATGATGCCGGTGATTATTTCCGCATTAACCCTTCTTATTTTATCGATGATTTTCAGTCCACTCCGATGCGAAAAACGGTACAACCGTTCGGTCTGTCGGGAAACAGGTTAAACTTTATTGTCAACCGTCTTCCTTTGACTCCCTTTGAACATGTCATTGAACCGGATGGTTTGGTTGACCTTAACGATATCCCCACCGCTTTGGACCATGATATTTATCTTCTTCCCGGGGCAATAGGGCAATTGTTCGGAGGTAGCCAGTCTATCGCCACCCTTTTAACATTACCGGCTCGCCCCACTTCGTATATTCCCCAAAGCGGTTTAATTGTCGATAAAGGTTCTTTTGGCTATAATTATGTACGCGGACGCTATTCCAAATTGTTTTCCAAAGGGAAAGAAGTTGACCTTTCCGTCGGTTATCGCAATGCCGAGGGGATTACTTACCGTCGGAATGATGACGCCTATCATTATACGGCACGCACTTTGGTACCGATAAAAAGCGATTATGTTTTAAAGGTTCAAGGGATGTTGTATAATAGGGGAGGTTCCTTCGTGATTCGTCCGGACAATAATTCTATGTTCTTATCTCGTCATCGTGTTGACCGCAACGCGGAAATTTCTTTGGAGCGCTATAATGATGCTCATAATTCGAAAAATGAAATCGGTTATCGCTATCAAAGGCAGAGTTCTGATATCGATGCTGTTTACAAGGGGCGTTTTTCCGATAGTAAGTATGGTGTTTTTGTGGGGCGCCAGCGGATTTCAGGAAAGTTTCTTGTAAAAACCGAACTCGGTGGTAATTATCTGAAATACGAAGACGGATTTGATTTATTCACTCGTTATACGGGTCATTTTTCTTTTAATTTTGCACGGATAAAATCGGGTTGGCGTTATGCTTTTACCGGTGGCAGTAAAATTGTGGAGAGGTATCGCTGGCTTCCGTTTGCTTCTGTTCTTTTGTCTAAAGAAACCCCTGATAATCTTATTATGTTGTCAGTGGGTTATAGCGAGCGAGCCCCTTCTTTATATGAACTGAATTTGCGACCTCAACGAAAAACCATTTATTCCGAAGGTTCGCTAAATTATGCCGATCAAGGGAATAAGGAATTGTCTTCCGAAAAGCAGATAGTGGGGAATATATTATTAGAGCAAGGGTCACTTGATAATAATATTAGGTTGACTTTAACCGGCGGTCATATTGCAGATGGTATCGATTGGCATCATCAGACGAAATCCGATTCTGTGAGTGCTTATCGGCTATTTTTTCCGGCTAATGGCGATGTTGATTTTTTTGATATTAATCTTACCACCAATTTGTCTATGAATGACTTTTGGCGTTTTCGGGCGGGTGGGGCTTACCATTATCTTGATTATAAAAAATTTAACGATAAAGTTTACCAGCCGGACTTTCAGATTTTTTCCGGAATGGAATTTCATGTTTACTGGCCTCAAAGGTTATTGGATTTATTTGCCTACGGTGAAATTGTTTATGTCGACAGTTATAACGGGTATGACACGACCGGTTTGGGGAACCAAATTGTAGCCAACGCCAAGTTGTCTTTTAAGATGAAAGAATTCCGCTTTCATTATGTTTTCCAAGACGTGTTGGGGGCTTCCTATCAAAACCGAGAAGGGTTCATTATTCCCGGGCGTTATTCTTATTGGGGGTTTGTTTGGAATTTCTTTGATTGATTCTCTCCGATAATTTTTTAATAATCACTTTTCCATAAAACCTTACCCATAAATTCACCGTTTCGCCTTCAGACGGATTCGCAATGGCGAAAAATATTTAAGATGAATCTTGACTAACTAATTTTATATGGATTTATTGTTATTTATGGTTGAATTATCATTGACAAGAGAAGAAGCTTATCGAATGGTAGAAGAAAAGATAGGTGTCAATAATCTACTCAAACATATCTTAGCCGTCGAAGCGGGGATGCGCCGATTAGCCGAATACTTTAAAGAAGATGTGGAATTCTGGGGAATGACCGGTTTGTTACACGACCTTGACTATAATGTCACCAAAGATGATGAACCTCGTCATACTTATGTAACCGAAGAATGGTTGCAAAAATATCAGCTCCCCCAAGAAATGTTATATGCCATTCATGCTCATCCGGGTCATGTCCCTTGTAAAAGTAAGCTCGATTGGGCACTTTATAGCGTTGACCCGACCACCGGTTTTTTGGTGGCGTGCGCTTTGATGCATCCCGATAAGAAGTTGGCTTCACTGGAAGGCGATTTTTTATTGCGTCGTTTCAAGGAAAAACGTTTTGCCGCCGGTGCCACTCGTGAAAATATGGCCGCCTGCTCACATCTGGAATTGGAGCTGGAACCGTTTTTACTTCTGGTACGGGATGGTATGTTGAATATTGCAGACAAACTCGGTCTTTGATTTATGGCTAAAAAAGACCACGTATGGAAAAAGGATGTCCTGAGTTGGTCGCTTTATGATTTTGCCAATACTATCTATTCTATGAACATCGTGTCTCTTTATCTCAAGCGTTACATTATTGAGGATTTAGGTAAAGACGACCGTTATTTTGATATTCCTTTTTCTCTTTCTATGTTGGCGGTGGCTCTTTTGCTTCCCGCTTTGGGTACGATTTCCGATTATTCCGCTAAAAAGAAAACTTTTGTTTTCCTTTTTACTTTAACCTGTTGTATGGCGGTGGGACTGATGGCTTATATTCCCCCGGCAATGTTTATGGTTACTATTATTCTTTTTATTGTCGCTAATTTTTCCTACGAAGCCGCGCAACCATTTTATAATGCTTTGCTATACTCGGTCGCCGATGGTGCGCGGGCGCGTTTTGTCTCCGGTGTGGGCGTGGCTATGGGGTATGTCGGGTCGGTTATAGGGATGTTGGTTGTCCTCCCATTTGTGACCGGTTCGGTCTTTTCCCTAAATATTCCTTTTTTGTCAGCAGGGGGAAAGGTGGCGGCATTTTTGCCTACGGCTATTTTATTTATGTTATTTTCCATACCGTTATTTTTATGGGTTAAAGAAGTTAAAATTAGAAAACAAGGGGAAATCAGTTTTTTTAAATCGTATCGGTCCGTTTGGAAAAGTATTGTTGCTACCAAAAAATATCCGGGCGTATTGCGGTTTTTGATTGCCGATTATTTTTTTGAAGACACCGTTACCACCGTTATTTTAAATATCGGTATTTACTGTGCGGTAGTCATCGGTTTAAAGGAAACGGATATCACACGTTTTTTGATTGTTTCGACCGTTTCCGCCATTGCGGGTTCGATGCTTTTGGGGAAAGTTGCGGAAAAATGGTCATTAAAAAATCTTTTGACAATTATTATCTGGGGATGGTTTGTGGCGTTAATCCTTTTTGTTTTTATTGACCATATTTTTATTATCTGGATTTTAGGTTCATTGATTGGTATCCTTTTGGGTGGTTTATGGACAACCACCAGACCTTTTTTGGCGGAGTTAGTCCCTCGTGAAGAATTGGGGCAATTTTTCGGTTTGTTTTCTATTTCCGGTCGCGCCGCGGCAGTAATAGGTCCTTTAATTTGGACAACGGTTGTTTATTATTTTAATGCTGATAGATTTATGGGTAAGCTGATGGTCGGATGGTTTCATATCAACCAGCAGAACTTTCTCAAACTTCCCTATAAAATGGGCGTATTATCTCTAAGTATTGTTTTGTTAATCGGTTTATTTATTTTTAGAAAAGTGCCGCATACGCATTTGCCAACGAACGAATCTGCTGTGGCGAAAGGGAAGTTAGATGATTAAAAAAGATAAAGATTGGTATTGTTATACCGGAGCGGTTCATATTCATACTGCCGAATCCGATGGCACCAAACCTATCGAAGAAATTATTGCTTTGGGGCGGGAGGTCGGTTTGGATTTTATGATGTTTACCGACCACATGACTTTAAGCAATCGCGAGAAAGGCAAAGAAGGCATTTATGATAAAACTTTGGTCGTTATCGGTTATGAGCATAATGACCCCAATGATAAAAACCACTATCTTTTATTTGACAGCCCTCGTGTTTATCCTCAAGAAATGACCGTTTCACAATATGTGTCTGCCGGTGCTGACGATGGTGCTTTGGGTATTATGGCTCATCCCGATGAAATCAGAAACGCTCTCAAGCAATATCCTCCCTATCCTTGGATAGATTGGACGGTTGAGGGATTTGACGGGGTTGAACTGTGGAATCAGATGTCGGAGTGGATGGAAAAACTAACCCGTTTCAATAAATTGGCAATGTCTTTATCTCCTCGTAAATCTATGATCGGACCTACCGAAAGAATTTTAAAGAAATGGGACGAGATGAACAAAACCAAGAAAATAGCCGGAATCGCCAGTGTTGATGCCCATGCTTTTCCGGTCAAAGTAGGACCGTTTAATATTGAGATATTCCCTTACAAAGTGCATTTTAAATCACTTCGGACCCACATTATCTTATCGGAAAAGATGTCTCCTGATTTTAAAACGGCCAAAAAACAGCTTTATGATGCCATAAGAGATTGCCGGGTTTTTATTTCCAATATGCGCTGGGGCAAAGCGGATAGTTTTCAATTATACGCCTTATCGGAGACAGAAAAGGTAATCTGTGGGGGAGAGGTAACCTCGGGCGAAAAAGCCAAAATTGTCGTAAAAACCCCTTCAAAAGCTTTGATTAAATTAATTCATAACGGTCAAACCGTATTGGCAACCGCAACGGATTACTTGGAGTACAAAGGCTTACATCCCGGAACTTATCGGGTGGAAGCATGGAAAGGAAAGCGGGGATGGATTTTTTCCAATCATATCAGGGTAAAATCTTCGTTATAAAGTCCTATGAGGGTTATTAATCTTTTACAAGAAAGTGAAGTTTTTCAACGAGTTATTAAGTCAAAGTCAAAAATAGCTTGTAAGTTCGTATATTTGTTAAAAGATGAGAAGGGCATAGTTATTTTGGGCCCGTTGGCAAAATTTCGCTATCACGCTTGGTTGGTAAAATATTTTTGTGACCACAATAATGTTTCTTCGGGATGGTTGAAAAAACCGGATGATTATCGAATTTATGATAAACAATATAAAATTGTCGGAGGCGGTTGGTTAGAGCTTAATCATGCTGCCAAAACAGTTGCCGTTTTTGGTCACTCCACAACTTATGGTAAAGCTCCCTACGATAAAGTTATAAATATTTTATCGAGACATCCAGATTTCTCCGAATATGTTATTAATGAAAGGTCGCCCCGTCGACCTGCCGAAGGCAGGAATTGAAAAATTACCGTTTGTAACAATATTTCACATAATTTGGAAATGGTTTTGTCGGTATCATAAAGATAAATAGATACTTGCGCATACTTGTATTTTAGAAGAAAAGTAATTATTTATATATAAATTGCTTAAAAAACCTTGACAAATTTATGTATAATAGCTAAAGTTTACCAAATTGTATTTAGATGAGGATTGAAACTTGTTCGCAACTTTCTACCCGATTTTATTCCTTTTTATTTTAGCCGGAATCATTGCCGGCGTTTTTGTGTTTTTGTCGATATTTTTCGGTTACCGAACAAAATTGGGGAGAAAAGGTGATCCTTACGAATGCGGTTTGAAACCGCAAGGAACCACAAAAGATCCCGTCCCTATTAAATTTTATTTGGTGGCTATCTTGTTTATCCTTTTTGATATTGAAGTCGTATTTTTATATCCTTGGGCGGTTATATCTCGAAAATTGGGTTTGTTTGGGTTTACGGAAATGATTGTTTTTGTCATTATTTTGTTGGTGGGTTATTTTTATGTCCTTGGTCGAGGAGCTTTGAAATGGGAATAGAAGAAAAAATTCCCGATTCCATTATTCTTACCACAGTGAACAAAATGGTCAATTGGTCGCGGAAATATTCTATCTGGCCTTTGGGTTTTGGCTTAGCGTGTTGTGCCATTGAAATGATGTCCACTTTTGCCTCTCATTTTGATTTAGCCCGTTTTGGAATGGAAGTGATGCGTCCTTCTCCTCGTCAAGCGGATTTGATGATCGTTGCCGGCAGAGTGTCCATGAAAATGGCTCCGGTGGTGCGGACTTTATATGAACAAATGCCCAATCCCAAATGGGTGATAGCCATGGGTTCGTGTGCTTCTTGCGGGGGAGTATTTAATAATTATGCGGTTTTGCAAGGTGTCGACCGCATTATTCCCGTTGATATTTATGTCCCCGGATGCCCGCCTCGTCCGGAACAACTGATAGATGGAATAATAAAACTGCAGGATAAAATCGATAAAAGCTCAGTCAAAGATAAACATGATGAATGGGGACGAAAATCGGTTTAATAATAATTGAAGCGTGAAAGTTTTACCAAAAAGAATTTTGTGAAATTTAGAACAAGAGTGGTAATGGAAGATAAAATAAGAACTTTTTTTAATTCTAATTTTTCCGAAGCGGTAATCAAAGAAGATGATTTCCGTCAACAGCAATCTTTTTATATAAAACCGGAATTTTTGGTGGAAATCTGCGAAGCTTTGCTTGATGATGATGATTTGGATGTGAAGTTTCTTTCCGATATTACTTCTCTTGATTGGTTGGGTCATGAAGAAGAAAAAAACGGTCGTTTTGAAGTGATATATAATCTTTATTCCCTCTCTCATCATTATCGTTTCTTTATAAAAGTTCGTTTAGACGGGAAAGACCCCAAGATTGGCTCTTTGACTGATTTATGGGCCGGAGCCAACTGGTTGGAGTGCGAAGTTTTTGATTTGATGGGTATTTATTTTGAAGGTCATCCTCATCTGACGAAAATATTAACGCCGGAAGATTTGGAAGGCCACCCTTTACGAAAAGATTTTCCCTTAACATGGGAGCAACCTGTTTTTAATTGGAATAAGGGACAACCGCCAGAGGTAATTAAATGAGTGCCGAGAGAAAAACAATGACCATTAATATGGGACCTCAGCATCCATCCACTCACGGGGTGTTAAGAGTTGTGCTGGAACTTGACGGCGAACAGGTGGTTAATGCCCAACCGCATATTGGTTATCTTCATACGGGTATTGAAAAAACGATGGAAAACAAGTTGTATTATAAAGTTATCCCTTGTACCGATAGAATGGACTATCTTGCTCCCATGTCAAACAATTTAGGTTATTGTTTGGCGGTGGAAAAATTGATGGGCATTGAAGTTCCTGAAAAAGTCAAATGGGCGCGGGTTTGTTTGGCCGAATTGACCCGTATCAAATCGCATCTCGTTTGGCTGGGTACCCATTCTATCGATTTGGGGGCAATGACCATGCTTTTATATACTTTTCGTGAACGAGAATCGATTGTTGATATTTACGAGGCTTGTGGCGGGCAAAGAATGATGACCACTTACATCAGAATCGGCGGTTTGTCAAAAGATTTGCCCCCAGATTTTGATAAATTGGTGCGCAAAGTTCTTGAAACCATCCCTTCTCACTTGAGAGATTATGAAGATATGCTAACCAATAATGAGATATTTATCAATCGTACCCGAGGAGTGGCGGTTATTTCTGCCGATGATGCTGTCAATTATTCTCTCACCGGTCCTATGCTTCGCGGAAGCGGGGTAAACTATGATGTCCGTAAAGCTAATCCATACAGCGGTTATGAGAATTTTGATTTTGATATTCCTCTGGGAAAAAATGGCGACGCCTACGACAGATACAAAATTCGTCTGGCGGAAATCCGTCAATCATTACGCATTATTCAACAAGCCATAGACGGCATGCCGGAAGGACCTTACCGAGCTCATGTTCCGGGCGTGGTGTTGCCTCCCAAAGAAGATGTGTTGTATAAAATGGAATCAATGATTTTCCATTTTAAAATTATTACCGAAGGTTTTAAAGCTCCTTTCGGAGCGGTTTATCAAGCGATTGAATCTCCCAAGGGAGAGCTCGGTTATTACATTTCTTCCGATGGTAGCAATAAGCCTCATCGTGTCCGTGTCCGTCCGCCGTCATTTGTGAATCTTGCTGTCTTGCCCAAGCTGGTGGAAGGCGCTTTATTTTCCGATGTTGTTTGTGCTATCGGTTCTATCGACATTGTCTTGGGGGAAGTGGATAGATGATTTTAAACCAGACTTCGATACAAAAAATCAAAGAGAGAGCAAAAGAGTTCCCTCAAAAGAAATCCGCTATCTTGCCGGCTTTAACGATAGCGTATCAACAGGAAGGATATGTTGATGAAGCTATTTATCGTGAGCTTGCTAAGATTATTGATGTTCCCTATGTGGAGATTGCCGAAGCGGCGACGTTCTATACTATGTTTCCCAAAAAGCCCCGAGGCAAATATTTAATTCAGGTGTGCCATAATATTTCCTGTGCTTTGCTGGGAGCCGATTCGCTGGTTGAGTATCTCGAGAATAAATTGAAGATAAAAAAAGGTGAAACTACCGAGGATAATCTTTTTACTTTGATAACGGTGGAGTGTTTGGGTTCGTGTTCCACCGCTCCGATGATGCAGATAAATCAAGATTATTATGAAAATTTGACCCCTGAAAAAGTTAATAAAATTATTGAGGAATTGAAAGCCAAAGCCTGATGTTTTATTCGCCCGTAAGGACAAATGCGGCACAAGTCGCTAAAGATGAAAACCTTCATTTGTTTCGCTATGTGGAAGACCCCGACCAATGTAAGGTGGATACTTTCGTGGCGCATGGAGGATATGAGGCTTGGAAAAAAGTGCTCAACGGTATGTCTGCCGATGAAGTTATCGATGTGGTGAAAAAATCAGGTTTGCGTGGCCGTGGCGGTGCCGGTTTCCCCACGGGAATGAAGTGGAGTTTTGTCCCCAAAGATTCTACCAAGCCTCGTTATCTCTGTTGTAATGCCGATGAATCCGAGCCGGGTACTTGTAAAGACCGTGTGTTATTAGAGCGTGACCCTCATTCGGTTATTGAAGGTATGGCGATTGCCGCTTATGCTATCAAATGCCATCTTATGTTTATCTATATAAGAGGAGAGTTTGCTTATGCCATCGAACGGATGAAGCAAGCTCGCGATGAGGCTTTGGCAAAAGGACATTTAGGGAAAAATATTTATAGCAGCGGTTATGATTTAGATATGGTGATTTATTCCGGCGGTGGCGCTTACATTTGCGGCGAAGAAACGGCTTTGCTCAACTCGTTGGAAGGTCATCGGGGGCAACCCCGTATCAGGCCGCCTTTTCCTGCGATAGAAGGACTTTATGCCAGCCCGACCATTGTCAATAATGTGGAGTCTTTGGCTTCGGTGCCCTATATTATCAAGCGTGGTGCCCAGTGGTATAGCTCTCTTGGTACGGAAAAGTCTTCCGGCACAAAAATATTTTCTCTCTCCGGTCATGTGAAACAACCCGGTAATTATGAAGTGGCGTTAGGATTCAATCTGAAAAAATTGATATATGATCCGCAATATGGCGGAGGAATTTTAGGCGATAAAAAACTGAAAGGTGTCATTCCCGGTGGTGCCTCGACACCGTTTTTAACCCCGGAGATGATTGATATTAAGCTCGATTATGAATCTTTACAAGAAGTCGGTTCCATGCTTGGCTCCGGAGCGGTTATTGTCTTTCACGAAGAAACTTGTATTGTTTGGACGATTTTAAAATTGACACACTTTTTTCATCATGAATCTTGTGGCAAATGCACCCCGTGTCGGGAAGGAACCGCTTGGTTGGAGCAAATTATTAGGCGCATCGAAAACGGGCAAGGAAGAGATGGAGATATTGAGAAAATCGAAGATATATGTAATAATATTTTGGGACGCACCATTTGTCCTTTGGGAGATGCGGCGGTGATGCCTATTCAGTCTTCTATAAAACATTGGCGGGACGAATGGCAGTATCATATCGAGCATAAAAAATGTATGGTTGAAACCCATTTTGAGTTTAAATGATTTATGGCGGAAATTGTTAAAAAAGACAAGCAAGCAAATGCTTCTCCCGCTACGGTAACTTTTACCATCGACGGGCAGTCGGTTACGGTTCCCAAAGGAACCACGGTTTTGGAAGCATCCAAAAAGATGGGAATTGAGATTCCCACTTTCTGTTGGCATCCGAAATTAAAATCCGTTGGCGCTTGTCGTATGTGTTATGTGGAAGTGGAAAAAATACCCAAGTTGCAGGTTTCCTGTTCTTTGGAAGTTCGGGATAGAATGGTGGTTTATACCGATTCCGATAAAGTGAAACAAGGACGGAAAGCGGTTATCGAGTTTCTTCTTTTAAACCATCCTCTTGATTGTCCCACTTGTGATAAGGGTGGTGAGTGTGATTTACAAAACCTCACTTTTGCCCATGGCTATGATGACAGCCGTTTTGATTTCCAAAAGCATCGTTTTGTCGATGAAGGAATGACAACGACTTTCGATGATAAACGGATTGGTCCCGAAATTATCTTGAATCGCAACCGTTGTATCCACTGTTATCGTTGTGTGCGTGCCAATAAAGAAGCCTTCGGTGAATATGATTTGGGTGCTTTTGAACGCGGTAATCTTACCGAAATCGATGCCGCTCCCGGGGAACAGGTGGACAATCCCTTCTCCGGTAATCTGGTGGAAATTTGTCCCGTGGGAGCTTTGACCAATGAAGATTGGCGTTACAAGATTAGAGTGTGGTTGACAAAAAAGACTCCCTCGATTTGTAATTTTACCAGTTCCGGTGCGAATATCTTTTTCTACAAGGAAGACCATAAAAATAAGATATATCGAGTTACTTCTCGTTGTCATGATGATATTGATGATGGCTGGTTGGCTGATGTCACCCGTTATGGTTATCAAATTGTCAATGCCCCCGACCGCTTAAAAACTCCTTTGATTAAAAAGGAGGGGAAACAAATACCGGCTACTTGGGAAGAAGCTCTAAATGTTATTTTGAAACGAGGCAGCGAGATTAAGGAGAAAATGGGCGGAGTTTGTGTGGGAGGATTGATAGCGCCAAATCTGGATAATGCTACCTTATATAGTTTTTCTAAGTTGTTAAGAGTGGTTTTTCAATCGAATAATATTGATTATCGATGTGATTATAGAATGCTTCCCGATAAACCCGACTCTCCTTTTTCGATTTTGAGTAAGCAACCGTTTAGAATTGCCCATATCGATGATTCCGATGTGATTGTCGCTTTTGGTTCGGACCTTATTCGTGAACATCCCAATGAATATTTACGTATGCGGAAGGCATATAATTTCCGCAAACCCCAACCTAAGATTTATGCCATCAACCCTTATGCCGTGAAATCTGCCGATATAGCCAATCTCGAATTGGTCTATAAAGTTGGCACCGATGAAGCGGTAATCAATGGTATCTGTTTGGCCGCTGTCGAAGAAAATTTGGTTGATGCTGACAAAGGTGCTCAATTGAAACAAAAATTGTCGCCGTCAACCTTGAAAGAAAC
>JAADHM010000044.1 GCA_013151855.1 FCB group bacterium
GGTAATCATTACACCCAATGGATTCTTGAACTACATGGTCTAGAGTACTCAAAAATGCAAAGAAACGATTGTTACCAGACATTTCATCGGCCCCTTCAAACTCACGCATAAAGGAAGTAAACATAATACTATCACTAACAGTGCTGTCACTTCCCGTGGTATCGTTACCGGTGGTGTCATTTCCGGTAGTATCGTTCCAAGTAGTATCGTTATTATCATAAGTACAAGTATCAACTTCATTCCATCCTTGATTATTATGCGTGATATGGTAAGTTATAATTCCATTATTGAAAGTTTCCTGTATCCCCCAATCGCCGCTCAAAGTTATATTCTTCCCTCCGGCACAACTCATATTAAAACTACCACTATAATTGACACTTCCCGCAAAAGGACAAGCCTCGGTAGAATCCATAAGAGCAACATTAATCTGAATATTAGTATAAGTAACATTATAATTCATATTGGCAGAGCAATTGGTGGTATCGTTCGTATAGACATCTTGGTATGCATAAGCACCCATGATATCCCCGGTTCCATTAATAGTAATGGTATCACTTCCGGGTAATAGCGCTGTAATAACAATATTTTGATGCATGGAGGCACTATCAATGCCCTCACCACTCGCTGTCATAGTTAAATAACTGATAACTTTGGTCATCGAATCTGGATTAGGCCACTGAACTATACTGCTACCATGCCAGAATTGAAGCGAATCTATCACGTGAAAAGTGGTGGAGCTGTCATCTTCGTTAAGAAATGTAGATTCCACATACCAGAATTGGCTTCCCTGATGATAAATCAGAGTATCCGCACTCGTAGTGGCAGAAACCTTTGAAAAACCACTAATAGCAAAAATAGAATCAATAAATCCAAAAGTTTGATCTACCATATTACCGGTAAGATTATCCATCCCTTGGAATTCATCCCAGAAGGAAGTAAAATTGGTATCGGTGTTACTCCCCGGTGGATTAACTCCCGTACTATTATTGAGGTTATCACAAGAGGTTAACGCCAAAATTAATGAAATTAAAGAAACCACCGCTAATAAAAACAAACGTTTCATAAAAACACCTCCAAGAATAAATTATTATAATTACTTTTTAAAATTATCGGATAATATAAGATAAAAGATTAGATTATTTTGTATATTTTTCTCAAGAAAAATAATTTTTTTTCGTTATTCCCTAAAAGCCTGAGGTCCGCCATAAAGACCCATATCCGAAACAGAACCGTCAATATCATAAATAGTACTGTCGCCATTATTGATAGCCGGAGAATTATTTTTCAAATGAAAGTCATCTTTGCCCATGAAAAGAGGATCTTGGCTAATATTGCCATTGATACCGGTCTGTTCCCAGATATCTTTATAATCTCCATTTTTATTATTCCAAACAATATTATGAGCAAAATACCATTTTGCCCAATCGCCATAATTCCAGATACCCACGCACGGACAAACCCATTCGTCACGCCATCCGTTAGCAACAACGATATTATTGACAATTCTGCCCTTGCTTTCGGTTGACCAAGGAGCGATGCCGCAATTACCGTTATGATAAACCACATTATTAGTGATATCCATATACGATTTACCGGTAGCGATAATCCCCCAGCCGAGATTTTCATGCACCAAATTATTCCGAGCAATCACCCATGACGCCCCAAAAGCACCGATACCTTTCCAATAACCGGATATTTCATTACGATAAGCCACACAAGTAGCATCCCAAGTCACACCGATTCCCGCTCCTCGTCCGTCTTTAATCAAACAATCGGTAACTGAGGCTATCGCTCCCCGATATAAGGCAACGCCATCCCATCCATTATTGATAATTGTGCAATTTTTAGCGGTAATCTCCGCTCCCTCGCGCCCGAAAATTCCCCCGATACCGACCACTACCGAATCAATACGATGATCATTGTCTCGAATATCTACCTTCTCAACAACAAGCTTAGAATTCCTGACCACAATTCCGGCATCGGTCGCGTTTCCATCGGGATCGCGTTTTCCGCCGGTAATAGTTAAATTGGAAATAACAGATCCGTTTGAATTTATGAAATAAATACCATAACCGGCTTGTGTCACTAACTTGCTCAATTTTCTGTCACGCCCGATAATAACCAGCTTTTTATCTTTTATAATAAACCCATAACTGGCTTTTACCGCCGTATGCGGATCTTGACAATTGCCACATAAAGAATCAATAAAATCGGTAGGTTTGGCTTCAAATGTCTTACTTCCCAGTAACAGTGTGTCGCCGCCATGAGCATAATTAATCACTGATTGTAAATCATTACCCCTTTCGACCGTTAAGGTGGTAGCATAGCTATAAACAAAAGGTGAAAACAAAACCAAACCTACAATCAATAATTTTCTAATCATATTAAAATAAATATTATCTCTGATAATATAAGCAAATAAAAAATTTTCTTTCTTCTAATGATTAAAGAAAATAATTCATGTTTTCTGAAAAAAATATTATTATTATAAGAGACTTTAATTCCCATAAATTGATTAGATATACCGATATCTTATGTGTTTATCCGCTACTATTCTTAACTCACGACAAGCTATTCACTTTTGCCGGAAAGATAAATGGGTACAACAAACGTTAAAAGCGATAAAAATGATAAAAGAAAAGAAACTCCTTCTTTACAGTTCCGTTGGAACCCCTAACTGGGAATTAGTAACCGCTTTAGCCTCTTTAAATGAAATCAAGCTTAAATTGATTATTCCCATACAAAATGATAATAAATGGGATAGTACTAAAAAAAATATCGAACACCAATTTTCATTAAATTCCAATTTAACCGAATTTATCCCCCTTTTTTATAATGGAAAGAATCAATTCAAAGAAATAATGTCAAAACGAGATGCTCTTATAGTTGAACAAGCTGATATATTAATTCCCGTTTCTATCCGCTCACAAGGTCACAAGGAAATATGGAAATTTTCATAAAACAATATGAAAACGGCAGCGAAAAAATTATAACCGCGTTTTTGACTCCCCACCAAAAAAGGCAAAAGCCGTTAGCATATACTATCAACCCCGATAAAATAAACCCTCAGCTTATAAATAGGGAAAAAGAGTATCTTATTCACTGGACACGAAGTTTTAAATCCGCTTGGCCTACGGAAAAATTGATTGATTTTTACCGAGCTATTTGCGCCTCGGTTACTTATCCCCGAACAGCCTTTAGAACCTTGCAAAATATAATCACAACCGGTATTATCAAAGCAACTTCCAAAAATATGCCCCATAACACCAAAACAGTATCATTTTCAAGTCTACCACCAATGGATATGGTGCCCTTGTTTAAATGGCGCTCGCGCTATAAGCAAATGTCTTTTGAACCTTACGGAATAGGTATAGAAAAAACCTTCGCTTTATCGCTAAATATTTTGCCCGTCGCTTATTATGACAAAAACATACCTAATGACAACGACAAAGAAATACCCCCATGGTTAACGCAATCACAGGGGATAAAAACCAATTGGGAAAAAGAACGAGAATATCGTCATCGGAATGATTTACCATTGACCAAAATACCAGCAAATAAAATGTGCCTTTTCTGTCGTACGGAAACCGAAGCAAAGCAAATCACCAACAAATATGGAATGAGAACTATTCCCTTTGAAAAAGATTAGACCGTAGCGATTATTCTTTAATCCCCCTTTAACAATAATCTCGTCACCTTAATCTTCATTCTTTTTTTCTGATAAGAAAAAGACCCGACAAAATATCGGGTCTTTTTCGCATATCAAGAGAGGGAGAAAAATCGGTTTAATACATACCGCCCATACCACCGGGCATACCGCCACCCATATCAGGCATGGCGTTTTTCTTCTCTTCCGGCTTGTCAACCACAACAGCCTCGGTAGTCAGTAACATACCGGCAATAGAAGCCGCGTTTTCCAAAGCGGTACGGGTAACTTTGGTGGGATCAATGACACCGGCTTTAATTAAGTCTTCGTAGGTATTCGTCTGGGCATTATAACCGTAAGCGCCGTCTTTATCCTTCACATAATTAACGACCACCGAAGCTTCCACACCGGCATTTTCGGAAATCTGACGAATAGGCTCTTCCAGAGCTTTCCGGACGATACTCACTCCGACCATCTCTTCATCACTAACTTTGACATCGTCAAGAGCCTTAATAGAGCGCAGAAACGCCACCCCGCCACCAGGGACAATACCTTCTTCTACAGCGGCCCGAGTAGCATGAAGAGCATCTTCAACACGAGCCTTCTTCTCTTTCATTTCCGTTTCCGTAGCGGCACCTACATTAATAACAGCTACTCCACCGGCGATCTTAGCCAAACGTTCTTGAAGTTTTTCACGGTCATAATCGGAAGTGGTGTCTTCGATCTGTTTGCGGATTTGATTGATACGGGCTTTAATATCTTCTTTCTTACCGGCACCTTCGACAATAGTGGTATTATCTTTATCAATAGTGATTTTCTTGGCGGTACCAAGGTCGGAAAGAACGGCGTTTTCCAGTTTAAAGCCGAGTTCTTCGGAAATAACTTTACCACCGGTGAGAATAGAAATATCCTCAAGCATCGCCTTACGACGGTCACCAAAACCGGGAGCTTTCACCGCGGCAACTTTAATCGTTCCGCGCAGCTTGTTGACCACCAAAGTCGCCAGCGCTTCACCTTCAATATCTTCCGTAATAATCATCAGCGGTTTGCCCTGCTGAGCAACTTTTTCAAGAATAGGCAGAAGGTCTTTCATGCTGGAAATTTTCTTGTCATGAATTAAAATCAAGGGGTCTTCCAGTACCGCTTCCATATTATCGGGGTTGGTAACAAAATAAGGCGATACATACCCACGGTCAAACTGCATACCTTCGACGACATCAAGAGTCGTTTCCGCCGTCTTGGCTTCTTCCACCGTAATCACCCCATCCTTACCGACTTTCTCCATAGCTTCGGCAATAAGGTCACCGATTTGTTTATCATTATTAGCGGAAATAGTACCTACTTGAGCTATGTCTTCTTTGCCCTTAACCGGTTGTGACATTTTTTTAATAGAGCCGGAAATAGCTACCACAGCTTTATCGATACCGCGCTTAATAGCCATCGGATTATAACCGGCGGTGACACTTTTCAATCCTTCACGGTAAATCGCTTGCGCGATAAGAGTAGCGGTAGTGGTACCATCACCGGCATCATCGGAAGTTTTCGTGGCTACTTCTTTGACCATTTGGGCACCGATATTTTCAAACTGATCTTCCAGTTCGATTTCTTTCGCCACCGACACACCGTCTTTGGTAATAGTGGGGGAACCAAACTTTCTGTCAAGAATTACATTACGTCCTTTGGGACCCAAAGTAACTTTTACGGCATTGGCTAACTTATCGACACCTTTTTTTAGTTTGGTGCGCGCATTTGATTCATAATCTATAATTTTTGGCATAATTTCATCTCCTTGAGGGATACACCCTTCTGTTTTATATTAGTCACGGTTAATAACAGCAAAAATATCAGATTCACGCATGATTAAATATTCTTCACCATCAATAGAAACTTCCGTACCGGAATACTTACCATAAAGAACCCGGTCACCTTTTTTTACTTCCAAACCGATTCTTTTACCGTCTTCGGTCGTACGACCGGGACCAATTTCAATGATTTTCCCTTCCATCGGTTTTTCTTTGGCCGTATCGGGAATAATGATACTACCTTTTTTTGGTTCTTTTTCTTCGAACGGTTTTACAACGACACGATCGGCAAGCGGTTTTACTTGCATAAGAAACCTCCTTGAGGGATATCCCTCCTGTTTTTAGATTTTCATTAATTGTTTCATCGTTAATTTTTCTTTATCTTCACCTTTTTATTAGCACTCTCTTAAGGTGAGTGCTAACAGAATATATATTAAACATCTGTTTTGTCAATAGGGTTCCAAAAAAATTGCATTTTTCCCTTCATTAAAAAGACATACGCAATTCATTGTAACACAATAGATTATATGATGGTTTTAGTTTTGGTAGGCGAAAAAAGAGGGGATTTATACAAAAAAATGAAAAATTAGTCAGATTAATATTAAAAAGGACAGAAAACGCTTCTGTCCTTATCGTTTATCGAGGAACAACTTTTTTATTATTTTTTAATATTGAAAAAAGCATCCATTCCCGCGTAAATGGCATGTTTTCCGATAGTTTCTTCTATCCGGATTAATTGGTTATATTTGGCAATACGGTCGGTGCGACAAACCGAGCCGGTTTTTATCTGTCCCGTGCCGGCAGCCACGACAAAATCGGCGATGGTAGTGTCTTCGGTTTCTCCCGAACGATGCGAGACCACCGCCGTGAAACCGGCTTTGTGAGCCATTTCGACGGTATCGAGAGTTTCCGTTAAGGTTCCGATTTGATTGAGTTTTATCAATATTGAGTTTGAGGTATGTTCTTTGATGCCCCGCGCCAGACGTTCGGGGTTGGTCACATAAATATCATCGCCGACAATTTGAACTCTTTTGCCCAATCGTTCCATCAACAAATGCCAGCCATCCCAATCATCCTCGGCTAAACCGTCTTCAAGAGAGATAATAGGATATTTATCAATCAATTTTTCATAATAATCAACCATTTGTTTAGCAGTAAGTTTTTTACCATCGGCTTTTAAGTAATATTTCTTGGTTTTGGGATCATAGAACTCCGACGAGGCCGGATCAATGGCAATCATAACCTCTTTTTTAGGATTATAACCGGCTTTTTTGATAGCTTCCACAATAAGGTCAAAGGGCTCCTCGTTGGATTTCAAATCGGGAGCAAAACCGCCTTCATCTCCTACGGAAGTATGGTAGCCTTTTTTCTTAAGCACTTTTTTAAGATTGCCGTAAACCTCCGCTCCCATTTGAATTGCTTGCCGAATATTTTTAGCTCCCACCGGCATGATTAAAAACTCTTGCAAATCGACATTGTTGTCGGCATGCTTACCGCCGTTTAAAATATTCATTTGTGGTATGGGCATAATTTTACAATTACTGCCGCCAATATATTCATACAAAAATCTCCCCCGCGACTCTGCCGCCGCTTTGGCCGTTGCCAAGGAAACTCCCAAGATAGCGTTAGCCCCCAATTTGGCTTTGTTGGGCGTACCATCGAGTTCAATCATAAAATTATCCACGTTCACTTGATTATAAGGATCAATCTCTTCTTTGATTAGAGCAGGTCCTATAACTTTGTTCACATTGGCTACAGCCTTGGTGACTCCTTTGCCGAAAAACACTTTGGGGTTACCATCCCGAAGCTCAACCGCTTCGTGACTACCGGTAGAAGCACCGGAAGGAATCGCCGCTCGACCCAAGGTTCCATCACTGAGACAAACGTCAACTTCAACGGTGGGCGTGCCACGACTATCTAAAATTTGTCGGGCGTAAATGTACTGAAAATCTGACATATCCACATCCTTTCGTTTAAACTTTTATACATTGAAAGATAACTTATGATGATAAAATATTACGGGCAAGAATAAATTTTAAAGTGTTAGAAAAATTTACTAAAATGACCACACAAGTTTAGTAAAATTTTATTGGGAGAAACCCGATTTTATTAAAACTAAGATTATAGTGAATAAAATTATTGCTCGTTTTTTTCTTGCTTTCATATTTCGGATATATTATTTACCAAATAATAATGGAACAAATTAATCAGTTTTTATCTAACATCTCAGAATATTTATGGAGCGCTCCTTTTGCTTTATTGCTATTGGGAACGGGAGTTTTTCTTACTCTAAGATTACTTTTCATTCAATTTCGCGGATTTAAACACGGGGTGGAAATCGTCAGTGGCAAATATGATAATCCCGCCAACAAAGGACAACTAACCCATTTTCAAGCTCTTACCACCGCCTTATCGGCAACGATCGGAATAGGCAATATTGGCGGTGTGGCAACGGCTATTTATTACGGAGGTCCCGGAGCAATTTTCTGGATGTGGATTTCGGCGCTATTCGGCATGGCGATTAAATACACTTCATGTACTTTAGCCATTAAGTACCGCAAAATTGACGACGACGGCAATGTCCGCGGGGGACCGATGTATTTCATCGAATTGGGGATGAACAAAAAATTCAAACCCTTGGCGTACCTCTTTGCCGCCTGTACCGCCATTGCCGCCTTTGGAGCTGGAAATATGGTGCAATCAAATACGGTGGCTCATTCTTTGGTAAGTGCCTTTCACGTATCGCCGGAAATGAACGGCATCGTTCGTTGGATTATCGGAATCGCTCTGAGCACTATGGTGGGTATAGTTATTATTGGCGGTATTAAACGGATTGGTCATTTCACGGCTTGGCTGGTTCCGGTTATGTCTATTTTATATGTCGGTTCGGCGCTGATAATTATTTTTATGAATTTGGACAAATTAGGTCCCGCGTTCAAGTTGATTTTCCATTATGCTTTTAGCCCCACCGCGGCCATCGGTGGCTTTGCCGGTGCTATGGTACGTCAGACTATCGAATGGGGGCTTAAGCGGGGTCTTTTCTCCAACGAATCCGGCTTGGGTTCGGCACCGATGGCACACTCCACCGCCAAAGTCGATGAACCCGTTCGCGAAGGTTTGGTGGCGATGTTGGGACCGTTTATTGATACGATTATCATTTGTACCATGACGGCTTTGGTTATCATTATATCCGGACAATGGAACAGCGGTATCAACGGTGCTCCCTTGACAGCCTCGGCATTCGATGCTGTCCTTCCCGGATTCGGTCAATGGATGGTAGTGGTCGGCATTTTGTTATTCGCTTATTCGACCGCTATCAGCTGGTCATATTACGGTGAAAAAGGGATTGAATATTTAGGGGGTAAAAAAGCCAAACCGCCTTATCGGTGGGTATATTTGTTATTTACACTGATTGGCGCCCGCTTGGATTTAAAAGCCGCTTGGAGTTTTGCCGATATTGCCAACGCGCTGATGGCTATTCCCAATTTAGTGGCGTTAATCGGCTTATCCGGTGTTATTGCCGCTTTAACCAAAAAATATTTTAAAGAAAAAGCTCAAGGACTTCAACAGCCTTACAAATAGTCAAACTTACTACTTTTGAAAATAAACACTTTCTTCTGCTGGCATAAAACATTTAATTATAATAACAAATTCCTAAGTTGAAATGAATTTTACCGATATAATAAATAAAGAAACACAGCAAAAACAAAAGGATAGATGATAATGAAATATTTAATTACCGGTGGTGCCGGATTTATCGGTTGTAATATTGCCGCTTATTTAATAGAAAAAGGCGAACAGGTACGCATTTTAGACAACTTCTCCACGGGCAAGAAAGATAATATCGAACCCTTAAAAGACAAAATCGAAATTATCGATGGCGATATCAGAGACTATTGGACTGTTACCCAAGCGGTGGAAGGTATCGATTACGTTTTACATCAAGCGGCTTTGCCCTCGGTCCCGCGTTCGGTAAAAAATCCCTTGACCTCCAATGAGGTCAATGTCAATGGCACGCTCAATTTGTTAGAAGCGGCCAAAAATGCCCAAGTAAAAAAGTTCGTGATGGCGTCGTCTTCGTCGGTGTACGGAGAATCGGAAGAATTACCCAAACATGAAAAAATGCGCCCCAGTCCTCTTTCCCCTTATGCGGTAACAAAATTGACCGACGAATATTATCTCAAAGTCTATTGGGAACTTTACGGTTTCCCTACCGTTGCTTTGCGCTATTTTAATATCTTTGGATCTAAACAAGACCCCCAAAGCGAGTATGCCGCCGTTATTCCCAAGTTTATCACCAGTCTTTTGACGGGCAAACAACCGGTCGTTTTCGGTGACGGAGAACAATCACGTGATTTTACTTATATCGACAACTGCGTTCAAGCCAATATCCTCGCCGCCACCAACGATAAGATAGTCGGGGACTATTTCAATGTCGCTTGCGGTGCTCAATACACTCTCAACCAGATGTTGGATATTTTGAGAAAAATTATCGGTACCGACATACAAGCGAAATATGCACCTCCCCGCGGTGGTGATATCAAGCATTCTTTTGCCACCATAGATAAATTACGGCAATTCGGGTATCAACCCACCGTTGACTTTGAAGAAGGATTAAAACGCACCGTGGCTTATTATCAAAAAAAATTGAACCTGCAGCCAACCTTACCGAAAGTCAACAGATAGTCAAATAACCAGATGCGTTTTTCACCATAGGCTATAAATAAAAACGCCATCCACAGTAGTAATCCTTTCCGGCGTGTTCATCGGGAGGACAACTGAGACATTCCGTTTTTATACGTTCGTCTATGGTTTGGGCAAAAAGAGTATATTCCACAATACCCACTTGTTTACAAGGAAACAGCGGCATCTGTTTTCTTTTTCGGGCGGATTGCACCCGGCAGTCGATCATATAAAATTCAAAAGAATCTTCTTTTTCATTTCTAATCTCTTGAACATTAAGAAAAGCATATAACCTTAACCCCAACGCTTTTTTCAAACCTTCAAGTCCGCTGTTAGGCTCAATATGGTGCCGTTTCATAATTCTTTTGGCTTCGATAACGGTGAATTTTTCCCAAGTCCTTTTATCCAGTTCAATAGCTGCTTCCATATTAAATTTCGCCTCCACTTCTTGAAACCACAAGCCGTCATGAGCTAACCAATTTTTGGCAAAGTCTTCTAACATCCCCAGCAACATTTCATTGTTCAGTTGTTTTACATCAATCATGAAAATCTCCTTCGATTAAGTAAATTTTATCAAATTAAAATAAAAATATATGAATTTAATTGCAAATATATTCAATTACGTTATTATTTTATAAGGAAAAAAGGAAATATGCTTTACAAAAAAGTATATAATTTGCTTAATATTAAATAAAAGATGCTATGATTTACAAATATTTTATACCCCTTATATATTTTACATACAGGGTCTGTTTTTTGCTCAATCAATTATAGGTTAAAACTCTTTTTTACGGAGAATAAGATGAAGAATATATGGCAGTTATTTTTAATTACATTTTTAATTATCATCAGCAGTTCTATAACTGCCGGAGAACTTTCCCTGAAATTGCAAAATATCATTGCCCATAAACAACCCCAAGCAATGGTCAAAGTCTGGATTGAGCTTCCCCGTTTTGAAAACGCCAAACAGTTCCAATCCTCATTGGTATCATCATTCAAAACACGGGCACAAAGACATAAATATGCCATCAACGAATTAAAAACAAATAACCGCAAGGCTCAAGAGTCTCTTTTACAATATCTTAAAATGCTTGAAAAAAATAATCAAGCCCGCCACATCAAAACCCATTGGCTGGTAAACCTTATTGAAGCCGAAGTGCCGGTAGCAAAACTGGCTGAGTTGGCAAAACGAAGCGATATTGCCACCGTTTATACCGTACCCAAAATCGTGCCCATTATACCCATTACACCGGTAAAAATGGCTCCCTCGCTGTCAACGGGAGTAGAAAGTAATTTAACGGATATAAACGCTCCGGCGGCTTGGGCGGCCGGCTACACCGGCAAAGGTCGGGTAATTTGCTCTTTTGATACCGGCGTTGACGGTTTACACCCGGCATTGTACCACAATTGGAAGGGTCTCGATGGTGACTCCGCCGCCGCTTGGTTTGATCCGGCAAAACATCAAACCTTCCCGCATACCATTGCCGATTGTGGCTTTTCGAACTGTAATACTAACCACGGCACTCATGTAATGGGCATTATGGTTGGACATGATGACAGCACCGGCGATACCGTCGGCGTGGCGCTGGATGCCAAGTGGATTTCCGCCGCTATTATTGACATCAACGGGGTGTCTATAATAGATGCTTTTGAATGGGCGGCTGATCCCGATGGTGACCCCAATACTATCGCCGATGTTCCCGATGTTATCAACCACAGCTGGGGCGTCAGCGATATTGGTTGTCAGAACGTCTTTTACAATGTTATCGATAATATAGAAGCTTTGGGCATTGTCAACATTTTTGCCGCCGGCAATGAAGGCAGTGGAGCCTCAACTATCAGAAATCCCGCTAACCGCGCCAACGATTCTCTCGATTGTTTTGCCGTGGGGAATATCGATGCTTCCACCAATACCATATATGGCAGTTCTTCAAGAGGACCCTCGGATTGCAACGGCGCTATCAAACCCAATGTGGTCGCTCCCGGAACAGCCATTCGCTCTACTATACCCAATGGAAGCTATTATGCTTATACTGGCACTTCCATGGCGGCACCCCATGTCTCGGGACTGGTGGCGCTATTACGACAAAAAAATCCCAATGCCACCGTTAATGAAATCAAAAATGCCATTTTAACCAGTACCAACCAACTTGGACGCACGTTACCGAATAACGACTATGGATGGGGTTTAATCGACTGTATGGCGGCTTTGAATAAAATATCCGGAACCTTAACGTTTCCCAACGTTAAAGTATATGCTTTTGATCATCCTCCCATTAATCCCGGCGATACGGTAGTGGGCACGGTGGTATTAAAAAATATAGGTGCCAATGTCAATGGTCTCTCCGCTAATCTGATAGATAACAATGCGGCATTAACTATCTTAAATGGTTCCGCCTACTTCGGCACTATAAATAACGATGATACGGTCCGTTCGGGAGATTTAATCAGAGTAGTCGTTGCTGACACGGTTACGGTCGGTTCCATTCTCTCTCTCGATTTTAATATTACCAATGGAGCCTACATCACTACTGCCAAGCTTTTCTTTTTGGTGGAACCCCGATTACAACGTTCCTTTGTTACGCACAATGTGGGCAATATTGGCTTTAGTCTTTCCAATTTCGGGACTTTCGGACTGGGCGCTGATTCTTTCTTCCCTATCGGAGGGGTTGGTTTTACTTACAAAGGCGGTGTTAATGATATGTTTGAAGGAGGCTTGATAATTGGCAAGGGGTTCAATCAAGTTTCCGATGGCATCCGCAATGCGGCTGGCGAACCCGATGGTGATTTCGGTGTCTCTCCGGGTGGAAATATCGCTTTTGTTTCCCCGATGCCGTCCGTTACGCAAGAAACAGCGGCACGTTTTAACGATGAACGCGCCGAAAACCCTATTGGCTTGGAAATAGCGCAAAACAGTTATGCCTTCGATTACAGCCCTTATCAGGATTTTATTATCCTTCAATATATCATCAAAAATACTACCGTATCCGCTCTCAATAATATCTATGTAGGCTTATATCTTGATTGGGATATCACCAATTATGGTCAGGACGCCGGCGGTTACGAAAGCGGCGATGATTTTACTTGGACCGCGTATAAAACCACCACTGCTTTACAAAATTACCGCGGGGTAAAAATAGTCGATGGCAATACGGTAACTTCTTTTACCGGCACCGGAGATTTGGTTTATTACCCCGAAGGATTCACCGAAAGCGAAAAAATGTCCGCCCTTATCGACGGTTTTGCCACCGCGGATTCGCTGAAAGATAAAGCCAATGACCTTTTTCAAATTGTCGCTACCAAAATCGATTTAACCCCTAACCAAATTGATACCGTGGCTTTCGCTCTCTTGGCGGGGGATAATTTTGCCGATATCCAGAGTGCCGCCAACCAATCGTTACAAGCTTATTTGTTAAACTTAACCGATGTTGAAGATAATCCCGACATAACGACTTTACCCGATGCTTTTACTTTATACCAGAACTATCCCAATCCTTTTAACCCCACCACTACTATCAGCTTTACTTTGAAACGCGCTTCTCATTATGAATTGACCATTTACAATTTAACGGGACAAAAAGTGGACAAAATAGAAGGCTGGGCTAAAGCCGGTCAAGTTGACTATAAATGGAATGCTCAATCGTATGCCTCGGGAATTTATCTTTATCGCCTAAAAGCCGGTAATTTCAGTGCTTCCAAAAAAATGTTACTACTAAAATAATTGGTTCTTTCGGTATTCATTTAGACGATGAGAATATTTCTGTGGTCGGCAGACACCCTCGTCTGCCACTAACTAAAACGGGATATGCTAATAATTCACATTCTTCTCTTGACGGAATTTTATGTCATAACTCCATATCGTTTTGTTGACAACAGCTATTAAAGTTTTATCTTTTTTATATGATTTCTTTGAAGGAATTTATAAATACGGTGAAAAGTGAATTTCCCGATGACCGCCTCACTTTTCAAAAAGGCGTCGCTACTTTTCATCCGGAATCGGCAGATGAAGCTGCTCATTTTCTCAAATTATCCAATCAGCACCGCCAGCAGATTTTTATCTCCGGATTCGGAAACAACATCGATCCCGAAGGCGAACCTTTTACCAAAATGGTAACGATAAGAACCGACCGGCTAAACAGTCTTCAAGAAATTGTCCCTGAAGATTTTTATATAACCGTCGGTGCCGGATTCCCCCTTCGAGAAATCAATACCCATCTGGCAAAATATAATCTCTGGCTACCCCACGCCTCTTTATCCTACCCGGGTTCTGTCGGCGGTAGTATTGCCGCCGGATTTAACGCTCAATTACAAGAACATGAGTTGCCCTTGAAAAAATACCTGATTAAAGCGGAAATTGTAACTCCGCAGGGAGATATTATCAAAGTAGGTTCGGTAAGTTTCAAATCGGTTTCAGGGTACGACATTGTAAAAATATTTTTCGGAAGTTGGGGTCTGTTAGGCTTAATCGTTTCGGCCACTTTCCGTATTATGCCCATTTCAGCTAAAAATGAATTTTCACACTTAAGGCAAAAAGCAATCGATCGTACACCATTGCTTACTGCTTTGGATGAAGCCAACAACGATACCTCAGCCGTATATTCGCGAAAGATAAAAGCAAAATTCGACCCCAACCAAATCCTGCCTGTTATTAAAAATATTCGGTAGCAACTGATTTATAATCGAAATAATTGTCAATTCTTTTAAAATGTGATAGACTATTACCAACCTTTTTATAATAATAACGTATACAAGTTAAATATTATCCATTAATTCTTTATCAAGGAGTTTTATATGTCTCATCGACCACCCAAAGCGGAAGGCATGCAATGGTTTAATCCTTACATAGTGGTACAGAATATCAAAAGAGTTTTGGACTTCTATGAAAAAACCTTCGGTTTCCAAATCCGTACTACCATACCCGACAAAGAAGGCAACATCATGCATGCTGAAATGGTATACAAAGATAGTGTCATAATGTTTGGCCCCGAATCTGACGAACACAATCTTAAATCGGTACAATCACTTAAGGGAAGCCCGGTTTCTTTTTACCTTTATGTTGATAACGTTGACGAGTTTTATCAAAAAGCCAAAGGAGCCGGTGCGGAAGCGACTATGGAACCACAAGATCAATATTGGGGCGACCGTATCTGTAATTTTAAATGTCCGGAAGGTTACAGTTGGACTTTCGCTCAAAATGTAGCCGATTTTGACCCCCAAAAAGTTCCTTATTGATCCCCCCTTAATAAGACATAAAAAATATTTACAAACAAAAGAAAAGCAGTATAATTTTATACTGCTTTTTGAACAATTTTATATATAATTTGTTCAAATTGAAGATGAAGTTAAATATTTTCATGGTAAATAGACATGGTATCAATAAAAATAAGGAGATGCTAATGAAAAAAGCCCCTGTCGGTTCCAAAGCCGCTGTTTTAGGCGCTTCTCCCAAACAAGAACGTTACTCTTTCAAAGCCGTTCGTATGCTCAAAGAGCATGGCTTTCACCCCATACCGGTGCACCCCGCCGGTCATGTTGTCGATGGCATCAAAGCCTTAAAATCGTTAGATGACATAACAGAACCCATTGATACTCTGACTATTTACGTAAATGCCAAAATTTCCTCCAAAGAGCTGGGTAAAATTTTGAAACTTAAGCCAAGACGGGTTATTTTTAACCCCGGAGCGGAAAACCCGGAATTGGCACAAAAATTAAGAGATGCCGGTATGGAAGTGGTGGAAGTCTGTACCCTTGTTCTCTTAACTACCGAACAATATTAAAATGACTAATAAATCGTTATAGAATTTTTAAATTATAAATTAAGACAAGCTTTCAGATAAAATTATTTTAATTGCAAATCAATAATTATTTCTAATTAACTATCTTTACCTTTCTATTTGGTTTGCGAGGCAATAAATTATATATCAATCTTGTTTTTTATTCATAGCTGTAAGTTTATCAAATTTAGCCTTAATTGCTTTGACAACCACTTCCAACAAATCTTCAATATCCATATAAGCGGAGTTAATAACCAAATCATATTTTTGGGGATCATTAATATCAGCGTTGAACAACTTTTTAATAAACTCTTTTCTCTCCGCATCAGAATTTTCAATCAGTTTAATGGCTTCCTCTCTATCGACTTTTTCATAGGTCATCAAATTATGAATTCTTTTATCTTTGGGAGCGACAAAACGGATGTGGAATCCCCGATTAGGACCTATAATAAAATTTCCTCCCCGCCCCACCAAAACCACCCCACCTAATTGTGACATGGATAAAACAATCCTATAAAGATGGAGAAAATAATCATGATAATCCACGGCTTGACCGGTAAACATCGACTCCACCATCAACTCTAGTTCATTGCGGAACTTATCATCAATCGACTCAATGATTCTTTTGCGATATCCCGAAGATTGACAAATGGTGTCTATTACATCTCTATGCAATCGTTGATATTCCAATTTTTCAGCCAACCTCTCGGCGAAATATGAACCCCGGCTTCCCAGTTGTCGGCTAACGGTTACAATCGGAGCCGGAGAGAATTGTTGAGGGGTCTCTTTTGATATTTTCTTGCGCTGAAGTTCCCATTGCATAAGCTGTCGATTAATTATGGAATGAATTGAAGTCAAATTTTCACCTCCTAAATTAAGATACCACCATACCCATTTTATAGCAACTTATTAAATTATCAGTAGTGTATCTTTTATCAACTTAAAAATAATAATACCAATTTCCTTATTAAAAAAACTTATCAAAATAATATATTTATTAGTGGCAGACGAGGGCGTCTGCCGACCACTAAAGTAACTTTTTAAATCATCAGTATTATTATCCTACCAACTTAAAAATTCTGTGGATGGCAGATGTCCCCGTCTGCCGACCATTAGATAACTTTTTCTATACGACTATGTAACTTCTTTTTTCACCAAATTGATTCCTTTTTTTAATTGAGGAATAAATAGCGAAGGGTTGACGACTATCTCCTGCGGCTTACATCCCCGCTCGGTTATTTCTCCGCCTGCCGCCATTGTGGCAATAATCGCCGCGGGAAAAGCGGTGGTGCGCATCATAGCCGTCAAATTATTCCTGTCAACCTGACGGTCAACAATTTCATATATTATCGTTTTTTCTTTTCCGTCTTTTGTCCCTTCAAAAACCAACCGCACCAAGACCAGATCCAAATCGTCGAAGGTTAAGCTTTTTACCAGCACCGCTTTAAAAACTGACCGTGGCGATACCATTTGTCCTTCCGCTTCAATCGGTTGACGTGAGGCTAAGCCAATTTCAAGCATCGGCTTAAATAACTGACAATGTCCCGGATAGCGAATTGTCTTGTAATCGAGATAATCGACTTTGTCTTGATAAGTATCCGGTAAAGTCGAAGTTCCGCCAGAAGTGTAAAAAGCCTCCAATTGCCCGATACCGTCAAACTCCAAAGTTTCCAAACCGGTCATGGGATTTACCGTTTTTTTCTTACCCTTCTCCAAAATAACACACGGTTCCCAATACTCATTAATTAAACCTTCGGCGGAAAATACCAGTTGATAATTCAAAGGCGGACGCGGGGATTGAGGAAGCCCTCCCACTCTTATTTTTACCGAGTTCACTTGGTCAAATTTCGCTATCCCGTCACGGGCAAGAACCGAAACCATTCCCGGCGCCAACCCGCAGTCAGGAATGATAATAACACCGGCAGCAGCGGCTTCATCGTTCATCTCCAATTGACTATTAACGACATCATTATTCCCGCCCAAATCGACCAAATGACAATGGGCTACAATAGCGGCTTTAGTTAAAGTGGGGTTATATTTATAGGTAACACAAGATATGGCGGCATCATAATCTTTAAGTATTTGGGTGGCTGAATTTTCATCCGAAGCATCCAAATAACCACTGACCGTTTTATCGTTCCCGTATTTCTTCTTTATTTCCTCGGCAAGTTTTTCATCTACATCAAAAATGCCCATTTTTTGAACATCTTCATTATTAGCCAAATCATAAAGAGCGGCCCGTCCCATTAAACCGGCACCGATCACTGCAATTTTCATAATATCACTATTCCTCCATAATTTTTAAAATGACCACCACCATAAAATTTAATAAACTAAAGCATATTTCTAAACAAAAAAATAAATATTCCCGAAATTGATTTAATTTTTTTTCAAATTACCGATATACTAAACAACAAAGGAAAAAGACTTGATTATATTGGGGATTTATTTCCGTGGATACAGCAACAAAAACAGACGACAAAAAAGAAATTGAAAACGAATTGAAAATATATCAGGTTATCAAGCCATATATCGGTCATTGTTTGACTTTAAATCACGATATCAATAACCCTTTGGCAGGCGTTATCGGTTACAGCGAATTTCTGCTGTCCGAAGAAGATTCCCTAAGAAGCAAAGAACAGAAGGGATATCTTAATCATATTTTAACCTGCGCTGAACGGATAAAGAAATTGGTTGATAATTTATGTGAAGAAAAAATAGCCCTTGAAGAAAAAGTAGATTTAAGATCAATCACCGATTCATATAAGAAAATAGCTAAAAAGTTAGATTAGCTGATTTATTTTTCTCAATAACCATTCCAAAGACAAGGCTACAATAAAAATAATCAATAACCAGTATTTATCCCAGAGCATTAATTCCCTTTTAATTTTTACTTTCACCGGCGTGGTATTTATTGCTTTTAAGGCATCGGAAAACTTCTTAAAACTAAAATACTTTCCTCCGGAAAAATGGGACAAGGCTATCAAATTGGAAGGATCACCTCTTTGGTCAAATTCTTCCAAGGAAAAAGATTCTACTTTTATTTTACCGATATTTTGTTTTAATATCTTATCTCCCTTTTTAAAAACGGCAACATAGTAATATTGTCCGGAAGGCACATTATAAAAAGTAGCTCCATATTTACCTTCTCCTTTAGGATTCAAATCGGTATCGTAAATGACCTTGCCGGTGGAATCTTTTAACTTGACGGTACCCACGACATCAGGAAGAGGTCGATAACCCAAATCAAAAGCAAAGCCTTGAAAACGAATAGCTTCCCCGCGACGATATATTTTCTTATCGGGCACTATTCTAATCGGGTCAAGATCATCGCTGACGGTCAACCAACTGGAAACTCCGTTGATAAATTTGCCGTAACTGCTGTTATCTTCCCCCAATCCCAAATTGACAAACGACCATTTCCAAAAAGGAAGTGCCGCCGAGGCAAAAACTTTACCGGCTCCAAATCTTTTATATCCCAGAATAGGCAGTTTTGCTTCCCCTTGTTGAGGCAAATCGGCATTGGCTAAAATAACCGCCTCGGGAGCAATCTTATCACATCGAACCAAAAGTTGAAAAGGTGGTAATTCCGACCATACTTTCCGAATAGCCGTTTGATTATCCGCTAACCTGATGGCCGGATGAAAAAGATTCCCTTCGGTTGGTTGACCATGAAAATCGGTAAAAACAGCCTTACGAATCGAAGAGGGATAGAAAGGAAGGATTTTATTCAGCCAAGCGGGAGAGCCAACTTTACTGAACTGCGCCCCCATCATCACCCATATTGCCCCTCCTTTATCAGACAAATAAGATTGAATAATATTTTTATCGCTCTCAAAAACACGAGGGTTAGGGTCATAGAAAATGACCAAGTCATAGCGGTTGAGCTCCGTTTGTCGATGGGGAAATTGACCGAACAAATTACCCGCTTTATTCCCGTTAACTTTCAAATCCACTTTATATCGTTTTGAATTATCAAAAAACCTTTTCAAAAAACCCACTTCATAATCAGGTTTGTTCGTTACCAGCAAGACCAAAAGGCGACTTTTGAGCACTTTTACGGAAAATGAGCGATGGTTATTGGCTTTGTTTTCTTCATTAGCTTGAACGGAAATACTGATTTTGAGCATTTTTTGCCCCGGTTTAGAAGGAATATATTTTAAAAGCGCTTCACCGATACCTTCCGATTGGTTAATCTTAAATTTGGTTTTTGCCACTATCCTATTGGAGTCTAAGAGGTTAACAGTAAAAGTGCCTTTAGGGGTTTGATGCCAATTTAATTTAACTTTAATCTCCGTCGGTTTTCCGGCAAACATAACGGCATTATAATTTATATCACTAATCCCAATATCAAAATTCCCTCCGCCACTCGCCATATCGACCGTCATAATGGGGGTCAATAATTTTTGAGCAACGACTTTAGGGTCTCTTCCCGAATTGGAGCGCCCATCACTTAACAATATCCAGTCATCGGAAGGTTGTACCAGTTCATCTTTTTCCAATTGGTCAACCACATCTCCCAAAGCGGTTTTTTCCCTATCCACTTTGTTTTTAATAGTGCTAATATTACCCCCAAAATAATAGCTTTTCAAATCAACTTTCTTCCTGAATTGATTAAAATTACCCGTAGCCAAAAGAGAATCCAAGCGGTCTTCACGAGATTTGTTTTGTTCTACTTTATTCATACTGGAGGAAACATCAAGAAGAAGCGAAACTTTCGGAGGACGGGTAAATTCGCGGGAGAATTTAATCACCGGCTTCAACAAAGCCAAAGCAATTACCAACACCGCGACAATACGAAGGGTAGCTAAAATAATGCGTAAGTATCGCGGTAAAGGAGGATTGGTTCTTACATATAAATAAATGGCCAGAACAACCAATAGTAATAAAGCTAACAATATCAAGAAGATATTATGAGCAAGAAAATCAATGGAAATATCTTTAAAACCAAACATAATTTAAAACTTATACACTAAAAACAGTATTTTAGTTTGGAGAGATTGCCCTGGCAATCAGAAAAAGGCGAGCAGAATATTTCTTAAGAAGCTCTGGACGTAGTAAAAGTAACCATATCCTGAAGACGTTCGAAATAAACGGAATCGCTGACGTTAGCAATAGACTCCAAGCCTTGTTGACCTAATTCATTAGCTTTACGATAAGCGTAGTCGATACCTCCCGTTTCCAATACAAAATCATAGACTTTTTTGAAAGAATCATCATTTCCGCTGCGGATATAACTAATTATTTCATCGCGGCTTGATTTCCTCGCTTTTTTAAAAGCATATATCAAAGGCAAAGTTATTTTTCCGGTCAACACATCATTGCCGGGTTCTTTACCCGTTATTTCCGCATCGCCGACATAGTCCAACAGGTCATCGGCAATTTGAAAAGCAATACCGACTTTTTCACCGAAATAGGCGAACTTCTTTCGTTCCTTTTTAACGCGATTTTTCAAAATAGGTCCTGTTTCACAGGACACGGAAAAGAGGGAAGCTGTTTTATCGGCAATAATGGACAGGTATTCTTCTTCGGAAAGGTTATAATTTCCTGTTTCTTCGATTTGGCGTAACTCACCAATGGCTACCCGCTCCGTCGCTCGTGAAATAGCCTGCATAAGTTCCAATGAGTTTGCCCCCACCATAATGCGAAAAGCTTTGGCGAAAAGATAATCCCCCATCAAAACCGAAATTAAGTTAGTCCATTGAGCATTAACCGTTTCCAAACCGCGACGCAACTCCGATTCGTCAACGACATCATCATGTAAAAGGGTAGCGGTATGGATTATTTCGATAGCCAAAGAAGCATCAACGGAAAAATCCGTAAAATTATCAGAAGCACGTGAGGATAAAAACAAAAAGACCGGGCGAATTCTTTTCCCTCGCGATTTTAATAAATGACGGGCGATGGAAGTGATAAGGGGAGAATCCCCCTGAAGATAATCGTTTAATTTGGTATTAAACTGCTCCAGATCAGGTATGATCGGGTGGGCATATTCAAGCATTTTATTTATATCAAGCATTTTGAGCCGTTCTTTGTCCTTTTGGAACGAAAAAATATGCTTTTTAGTTCCCATTGTCAATTAAATTTAAAAAGTAAGCTTTTAAAAATGTTACCCAAAAAGGATGAGATTTTATCACTTAATTTACCACCCCATACTAATTATATAGCAAAAAAATCATTTAGAATCTGAATATATGGCGGGTCTTTTAAA
>JAADHM010000121.1 GCA_013151855.1 FCB group bacterium
ATATCCTTTAAATTAAAAAGCCGGACAATCCTAACTAAATATAAGCCTCTTCGTCAAATTCAAATTTGTCTAAACCTTCCTTATCCGCTTCTTCCGAAATCCTCACATGAGTAATTTTATTTATCAGCCATAGAGCGGCATAGGTAAATAGGAAAGTATAGATTGCAACGCTTGTAACAGCGACAAATTCTTTCAAGAAGAATATCCCATTTCCCGATAAAAGACCATTTGCCCCATTAGGATTCATTTTTGTGCTGGCAAAAAGTCCAAGTAATAATATGCCTGCGTATCCTCCGATGCCGTGAACTCCCCAAACATCCAGAGCATCATCCCAACCCTTTTTGTTTTTATATGTAATGGCCGCATATCCAACAAGAGATGCTATTATTCCTATCAACATTGCTGCCTCGACACTAACATATCCTGCCGCGGGAGTAATGGTGGCGAGCCCGGCAACGGCACCGGTGAGCATGCCCAGTATTTTAGGCTTTTTCTCAAAGATCATGGCAAGAATTAACCATGTTATGGCGGCAAAAGATGCGGCGACATCAGTATTTAGAAACGCCGAAGCTGTTATGGCGTCTACTCTCAACTCACTTCCGGCATTGAACCCGTACCATCCAAACCAAAGGAGGGCTGTTCCCAAGGCAACCAAGGGGATGCTATGCGGTTTTGATATTACGTTGCGCCTGCCCACGAAGAAAACCGATGCTAAAGCTGCAAATCCGGCACTGGCGTGAACCACTATGCCTCCTGCAAAATCAACAAAATCAAGTACTCCCCACTGTTGTAGTATTCCTCCACCCCATATCATGTGCACCAGTGGAAAATAAACGAATAGAAGCCATAGGGTCAAAAATATCATATATGGTTTGAATCTAATCCTGTCGGCAAATGCTCCCGTTATCAAAGCGGGTGTTATGATAGCAAACATCATCTGGTATGCTATGAATACCAACATGGGAATACCCGCGTTGGACAAGAAAGCCGTATTAATGGTAATGCTACGGAGGAATAAATACTGTCCATTCCCAATTATACCGCCTACGTCTTTACCAAAACACATCGTAAAGCCAACCGTAACCCATAAAATAGTAGTCCATCCCATAGATACGAAACTCTGCATCATTATGGAAAGGACGTTTTTCCTGCTTACAAGCCCTCCATAGAAAAAAGCAAGACCCGGTGTCATCAACATAACAAGGCTGGTAGCGATGAGCATAAATCCCGTGTTGCCCGTGTTAAACATACTTAATCTTTCTTTTTATTTGTGTTGTGATCCCTAACCCCCCTGCATATTCATCTATATTTAGAAGGAACCGTTCTTTTATCATAATAAGATAAATATGATAGTTTTTAGTTTTGTCAATTATAAAACACATTTTTTTATCTTTAGATGGCAGCCAAATAATCAAAAAGTATTTTTTTCGATTGATAACTTATCAGTACCTACAAAAGAATAGATAAAAATTTCTCAACAATGATAAATTTGATTGCATTGTGTGCTTGCTGATATATATTCAATTTAATCGTATGAATAGATTGTTGGAAAATCTAAATCCCAGTCAGCTGGAGGCCATTACTGTCACTGAGGGGCCATTATTGGTAATTGCCGGAGCCGGTTCGGGAAAAACCCGGGTACTTACCCGGCGATTGGCTTATATATTGTTTGAAAGGTTGGCAGAACCGTATCAGCTTCTTGCCGTCACTTTTACCAACAAAGCCGCTCAGGAGATGCAGGCACGCGTTAACAGTCTTATGGGGGGACAGGTACCGTCTTTGAACATTTCCACTTTCCATTCATTTTGTGCTCGTTTTTTACGTCGTGAAGGGTATGGCTTGGGTTATGACCATAATTATACCATCTTCGATGACCAGGATGCGGTGTCATTGGTAAAAAACTGTCTCAAAGAGTTGGGACTTTCCAAAAGTCAATTTACCCCGAAGGCGCAATTGAGGAAAATATCATCGGCAAAGAATAAATTAATCAGCGAGCAATCGTTTGCCGAATCGGCTTCGGGATATTTCGAAGAAGCGACGGCCAAAATTTACTTGTTATATCAAAAGCGTCTTCGCGAGTGTAATGCTATGGATTTTGACGATTTGCTTTTTAATACCGTTTTGTTGTTAGAAAATAAACCGGAGGTGCGACAACAATATCAAGAGCGTTTTAAATATCTTTTGGTGGATGAATATCAGGATACCAACCATATCCAATATCTCCTTTTGAAAAATCTTTTGGCGGAACATCACAATCTTTGTGTGGTGGGGGATGAAGACCAGTCCATCTATGGCTGGAGAGGCGCCGATATAAGAAATATTTTGGAATTCGAGCGTGATTTCCCCGGGGCTAAAGTAATTAAATTGGAGCAAAACTATCGTTCCACCAGCATTATTTTGGAAGCCGCTTCCTCGGTTATCCAACACAATGAAGCACGGAAAAGTAAAAAACTTTGGACGGATAAACAGGGCGGTGAAAAAATCAAACTCTTGCTGGTAAATAATGCTGAGGAGGAAGCGGCGGAAGTTATCAATTATCTGTATAAGGAGCATAGTGATACCAGCTTAAAGGAAATGGCTATTTTATATCGTACCAACGCTCAATCGCGTCCTTTCGAGGAGACTTTGCGCCGTCGGAATATCCCCTATCAGATTATTGGCGGGATCTCTTTTTATCAGCGCAAAGAAATCAAAGATTTAATGGCTTATCTCAAATTGATTGTGAATATCAAAGATGATGTTTCTTTGGAAAGGATTATAAATTATCCCAAACGTGGTGTGGGCAAAAAAACCATCTCTGATATTTTCGCTTTAGCCCATGGTCACAATATTTCCGTCTATGAGCTTCTTTTGAAATTGAATGATTTCCCCGAATTGGCAGCTTTTCATAAGCGCTTGGCGCCTTTTGTTTCTTTAATCGAAAAATACCGTCAGCAAAAAGAAGAAATACCCATTGATATCTTAACTCAGAACTTGGTGGAAGATTTAAGTCTTATCGGCATATTACGGGATGAAGATAAAATCATCGGTCAGACAAAAATTGAGAATGTGGAAGCGTTCATCGAAGGTATGGCGGAGTATGCCCGTTCTAACGGAGAAGCTACTTTGGAAAA
>JAADHM010000114.1 GCA_013151855.1 FCB group bacterium
TAATGCCACCATCGGCAGAACGTCCGACCATCGCCGTTCCGGTATCGGTTACGGGACGATTTATGGTCCAAATAACATCGGTGCTATCAAACACCTGTGTTTTGACACGAATAACTTTAGTGGAGCTAAAAGCTCCTTCGCCAAAGACAAAAAAGCGCGAGGAATCTATGTGACCGCTGGGGTCGAGATAAAGTTGAACCAAACCGGAATCAGTACCGACCCTTAAAGTGTCATCCCAAGCGTTTAAAGCATAAACGACATTTCTGCGATTGGCCGTTGAAGTATCGGAAGAATCGACATAAATCTTGTTCCACGTATTACCGCTATCATTGGAAACAAACAAACCGGCTTCTTCTGCCGCCAGATAAAGACGATTACGAATAACGGCAAAATCAGATACGGTTCTATTTTGCCCGACAACCTCCGTAAAAGAGCTTAACGGAGAAAAACTGTCTCCAAAATCAGTGGAAACAGCCAAACCGGTGGAGTTATGAAAAATAGTATCTTCGGTACCCACCAACAGTTTACCGCCAAAATCAATCATAGCCGTTATAAATAACCCCGGCAAACCGTCGGATTCAAAACGAGAGATAAAAGGAGCCCCGGTAGCTAAACCTCGGGTAAAGCCTTTATTTCCTCCGAAATAAACATAATTGCTATTTCCGCCCGAACAGTTATTACAAAATACAATCGTGTTGATTCTTTTCGAGAATGGTTTTTCTCTCGGGGTGGCAAAAATATACTGAAAAAAGCCGGCGGCGGTTCCCGCCCACACGAAAAGAGAGTCCCCGTGAGAGGTATCAGCGACACAGGAGAAATAGCGGTTCCGCAATGAGGGCGGCTCGGTGGAAGTATTAAACTGTATCGAATCGGAAGCGGAAGGATAAATTCTCCGCCAACTCATGCCACCATCGCGAGAAGCCAAAAATCCTCCCGCAAAAGCGGTAAAAAACAGCCAGTTATCGCCCGGTTGCGCCGGGTCAAAATGGCCGGTGATATCAAAGATGGAACGGTCTCCCCCCCATACGTAGGGAATATTAAGCGAATCGAAATTTATTTGTTTCCAAGTATTGCCATTATCATCGGAATATGAAAGACCGTCGGAAATTGCCATCAATTCTCCCGATACCCGCTGGTCATGGTTGGAGGCTATCCAAATACGTTGCCCGGAAACGGTAGGAATGGAATAAATTGCCGAGATGTTATTACTAACCAAACCGTTGGAGCTATCGTATGACAACCACGTCTGACCGTTATCAAAAGAAAAATTCAACCCTTCGCCGGTAGCAAACCAGACTCCCACGCTATCTCCAATAATATCAACGACAACATTGCTGACATACCCCGTATCGGGCTGGTCAAAACTGCTTATCACTTCCGCCGACAAAAAGACGGGGAACAGTATCATCATTAAGGGAAAAACAAAAATATAAACATAAAGATTTTTTATTTTCACATCATACTCCATAAAAAAATAGCCGCACAAAAATATTCCATAAAGTACGGTAAAAATTTTAATTCTATTCTATCAACATATAAATATAGAAAAACTCACTTACTATTATTTGACGAAAATAGGCAAAAAATAATTCAATCGCAAGTTAATTAAAGATAATGATTAAAAAAGATTTTAGTGAAAATGAAATGATTATCAAAAAAGTATTGATTAGGATACCATAAACTTTACGGAATTAAGTTTTTCTCAAAAGTTATAGCGTTTAAAACCGAATCCACGTAGAAATAATTTTCGGGACGAAAAGGAGCAAAAAACAACTTCACTTCTTGCGGGTCAAAAGTTGTTATATCATCCCCTTTTGCTTTGGCATACTTTTCCCGTTGAATGAAAATTTCAGCATACATCATAGCATCGGTTAGAGATACGTTGACCCAATAAAAACGATGTCCCCATTTCTCAGAGTTTTTCAACTTAAGATGGGGAAAAGCCGAAGATATTCTTTTGGTAAGACGATACATAGCGTTAAAATTGGGCATTTTAAAAGCGGGCACAATCAAATAATCGGAAGAGTATATCCCCCCGAACATATTTTTTAAATATTTAGAATCGGTTTCAGATATTTTAAAAGCCCAGAAAGGGAACATTTTATCGTTTTTATTACTTGGGGATTCCGTGATAAAAACCTGCTCTTCCAAAAGAGAGTTTTTCTCCAAAGATATAAAAGTATCACAATTGCGACATATATAAACAAAAGATTTAACCGCCGGCAGGTCTTCCCCGCAAGTCGGACAACGATGAGCGCTGACCCGCAAAGAACCGAACTTTATTTGAGGATTATCGAAAGAAGAGTGGTCGGTATCATCCAAATGAGAAAGATGGTTGACCATTCGCCCTGACACACCATCGACAATATAGCGATGGAAGCCTCCGTTGGTATATGATTCAAAAATAAAATAAGGGAAATATACAATGGAAGCTTTGGGATAGAATATTCTGGTTTTATTGGAACCCAATTCATTTTGGTCAATATTGTCAATAAGCTCAACTTTATTTAAAATATTTTTACGAATATCCTCCCATTGTTTCCCAACCGGAAGGGTATCGAAATCTTCTTGAATATTATCAGAGGAATAAGGTTCCATTTTTATGTATTCCGCCCGCAAACCAAGGGAAGGGGGAATGCCTTCAAAATAATTACCGGCGGAAATAGTATTCATATAAGGAGAAAGGGAAATTTCTTCCCTTTCTCGTTCATAACTCACTTCTTGATTATAGCGGCTCTCCTCGACGACAATGGCTTCATATTTCTTTTTTCGATACCTTAACAAAACGGCATCAATTTTCCAAAAAGGATAATAAAGCTGTTTCAATTGTAAACTAGAATTGGTCAAAGGAAGATTATTTTCTTTCAAATATTTATTTATTCCAAAGCGAGCCTCGGGTTTGTTAACTTTTGCCTGAATCAGATAAGCAGGCGGAAGATCCGGTAATTCGATTCTAAATATCGACCCGCAATGGGGGCAAGAGGTAACAAAAAAATCATCCTCTAATTGAAGCTCGCCACCACAGCCGGGACAGGTCATCCCGATATAGAAACTGGCTTTACGATTTTTGGGTATCATCATCATTTGTAGGCTTACCGCATTCACCACAGAACTTAGACCCGGGAATCAATTCCGCAGAACAATGCGGGCATTTCGGTTTAGCATCGAGTTTATATCCGCAAAACAAACAATAATTCGCCTCCGTCGGCAGTTCCTTATGACAGGAAGGACATTTGTTTTGAACGAACATTTGATGACCGCAACGATAGCAATAACGAGACTGTTCCGGGGTATCCGAATGACATACCGGACAGGTAACCGTAGCGACCGGCTCTCTTTTTAGCTCTTTTTGTTCGGGAGCAAAAACTTTGTTCATCATTCCGGGCATCACCACCCCCACTCCGGCGGCTACTCCCATACCGGCGCCGGCATTGGCCATTCCTCCCGTTCCCCCGATACCTTTAGCCATTTCAAACTTCAAGAATTTATCCAAATCACCAACCGCTTCCATACCGGAACGCTGGTCGATTAACTTGCTTACTTCTTCGGGAGGCGTTATGGAAGAGATGTAAAAATCCACCAATTCCAATCCATATTTGGTAAATTCCGAGATTACAATCTTTTTAAATTCTTCCGCCAGCTCGGTATATATGGCGGGTAAATCCAAAATCGTATCCAGCTTTTCTCCCATTAAGTCGTTTAAACGAGCCACAATCACATCCCTTAAATAATCCTGAATATCCGAAGTAGTATAACGCGCTTGCCTGCCGACAACAGAGTTTAAAAACAAGATGGGCTCTTTGATGCGCATGGTAAAAGCGCCATGACCGCGCAGACGAATAAGACCTAATTTACTATCCTTAAAAGTAACCGGATGCTTGGTGCCCCATTTTAAATCGGTGAATACCTTAAGATTGACAAAATAAACTTCCGCCCTGAACGGTGAATTGAACCCAAAGGGAAAAGCTAACAATCGTGTTAATATGGGTACGTTCAAAGTTGAAAGAGTGTGCCGCCCGACAGAGAAAGAGTCAGCGACATGACCATCTTTGAAAAACATAGCCATTTGACTGTCACGGACAACCAATTGAGCACCCAATTTAAAATCGGCTGAACCTTCTTGAGGAATACGATGAATCATCTCATCGCCGGAGGGGTCAATCCATTCGATTACTTCAATTAATAATGACATATTTTCTCCCGAATTATAATTTAGGTATTTATTGTTATTTTCGTCAGAATTCTGTTTTTCTTGAAAAAAATTTTACGACCAAATTGACTAACAAAATGCCCGGCTCTTAGTTATTTTAAGACATCGGTTTTTAAAATTAAATTGACACCATCAGAGCTCTGTCTTATATATGAGAAAGAGAAATACTTCAAAAAACCCGATAAGGAATATAATTCAATGAAAATATTTCGCTTATTACCGTTATTAATACTCATTGGGGGTCTAATGACCTTAATCCCCAGTGGCTGTGATAAATTGATTACCGAAGTAAACAATAATACCATGTATGATTCTACTTTAGGCTTGGCCTGTTTCAATTGTCATTCCGATGAAGATAATATTTTCCTTCGTCCCAAAGGTCAGTTTAACAATTCCGCCCATGCCAATCATAAATTAATCGATGCTACCATAGATTTGAACCATAGTAGTTATAGTGTTGACAATTGCGGAGCACAGTGCCATACTCACGAAGGTTTCTTAAAAACTTTTGATAGTGTTTCCATTAACAACAACTCCTATTCCGCCATAAACTGCTTCACTTGTCACATGCCCCATACGGGACAGTATAATACTTGGAATGCCGATACTTTAAGAGCCATAGATGAATTTGATTATCTGGCTAACGGAGAAGCTTATAGTTTAGGCAAATCAAATATGTGTGCTCACTGTCACCAAGCTAATAAAAGCGGTTCTTCCATCGGTACTTCCGATTACATTCTCAGCGGTGATTTTGGTCCCCACTTTTCCCCACAAGCTGATATGTTGGCGGGCAAAGCGGGGTTTTCATTCGACACGGCAACGGTTATCAACAACCCTCATGCTACCGGCGATGGTTGTCTCAATTGTCACTACGGAACCGGACAGGGATATACTTTCGGCGAGCATACTTTCCGCCTTGAAGACAAAACTACCGGCGAACAATATACCGCCAATTGTAATATTAGCAGCTGTCATGACAATAATCCCATAGACAGTTTTTATAGTGCTGAGAATATTGATACTATTATAACTTACACCGATAGTCTGGAAGCACTTTTAAAAAATAGAGATGTTTTAGATACCGCTGATACCAACGGAATCGTTTTTTATGCCGATTCCACCGTTAGTTCCGATGTGGCTAAGATTCTTTATAATTATCTTTTGGTAAAACTCGACGGTTCCAAAGGCATTCATAATCCCACTTTTACCAAACAATTACTTGAAAGAACCGTTACTAAAGCTGATTCACTCCCTCCCAATGGTGCTTTCAGTGTTGACACGACTTACGGTTGCGCTCCCTTAACGGTTAACTTCACCGACCAAACCAAAGGAACCGTTAGCGGCTGGTCGTGGGATTTTGGTGACGGTGTGGGGTCTTCTTCGGCAAAAGATACCAGTTATACTTTTATCAACCCCGGCACTTATACCGTTACTCTTATTGTTAGCGGATTTATATCAAATGATACGGTCATCAAAACCGATTATATAAAAGTTTACGGCAACCCGGTAGCTGATTTCAGCTCTAACGACACTTTAGCGTGCGACTCCTCGGGCTCCGGAGTAACGATTAGTTTTAACAACACCTCTTCGGGGTTAATTGATTCCTCCGCATGGGATTTCGGTGATGGTTCCCCAGTATCTACCGACATTAATCCGACCCATTTATATACTCAACCCGGTGCTTATACCGTTTCGCTAATTGTGTCTGGACCTTGTGGAGCGGATACAACAGTCAAGCCAGATTATATAGTTATTGATAGTACTGCTCCCACTGCCGATTTTAGTGCCGATATTTTAACGGGAGCCGCTCCTCTTGTAGTTAATTTCACCGATTTATCTACTAATGCCATTTCATGGAGCTGGGATTTTGGAGATACGACCGAGACTTTAACTTTACAAAACCCCACCCATACTTTTTCCAACCCCGGGACTTATACCGTGACACTTACCGTTTCCAATGGCTGCGGCTCTGACGTAATGATTAAAACCGATTATATCGTGGTAACGAATTAAAATTAAGCATCAAAAAACCCGTTAGAGTTACTAACGGGTTTTGACAAATATATTATTAAAAACTCAACCCTGAAGTTCCGCTTTGAATTTTTTAGTCAAGGCGGGAACGATGTCAAAAGCGTCGGCAATAATTCCATAATTGGCAATATTAAAAATGGGAGCATCTTTATCTTTGTTGATAGCCACAATGGTTTTGGATGTTCTCATCCCAACCAAATGCTGGATAGCTCCGGAAATCCCCACGGCAATGTATAATTTGGGATTAACCGTTTTTCCCGTTTGTCCTACCTGATGAGAATACGATATCCATCCGGCGTCAACGATAGCCCGCGAAGCGCCAAAAGCCGCCCCCAGAGCATCGGCTAAATCTTTAACCAAAGGTAAATGCTCCGCTCCTTTCATTCCTCTGCCGGCGGAAACGATAATATCGGCCTCGGTAAGATTCAAAGAACCTGCCGATTCCGTTTTCATTTCTTTGATAATCATTTTCGATTCATAAACGGAATCATCAAGAGTTTCTTCGACAATCTCACCATTACCCTCTTTCGACTCGGGATATATTTTCATTCTAACCGTCATCAAAAAAGGACGGTCTTGCTTATTGCTTTTCAATCGGGATAAAACCGAACCGCCATAATTGGGACGGGTGACAACGACATCATCGCCATCAAGATTAATAGCAGTAACATCGGAAGCCATAGGGCTTTTTAAAAGAGCGGCCAAACGCGCGAATAAAGCTTTGCCATAAAAAGAAGCAGGACCCATAACGACATCGGGGGTATATTTTTCGATAATTTTCGCCAAAGCTTTTACATAAATCTCGTCATTAAAATATTTCAACTGAGGATGGGAAACGGCTAAAACTTTTCCTCCTCCGCGAGAACTCAATTCCCCTGCCAAAGAGGATGCATTTTCAGCCATAACAACCGAGAACAATTCCCCTCCAAGTGATTTTGCCGCCTCAATCAATTCAAAAGAAGCAGAGACGAGTTTGCCGTCTTTTTGTAAAGCAACTGTAAGTATCTTCATAACAACACCTTATCTTTATTCGTTGAAAGCCATAAAATTAAATGTAAATATAAACGAGCTTTTACCTGAAAGCAATAATTTTAGTTTAGTTAAGCTATTTTTTTATCCGAATTTCCAGTATTGTTTCGGCTTATGGCATGCAATTGATTCCAATAATCATTAAATATATTTTTAATATCATTTATGGATTTTACTTGAAATAATAAGGTGCGCAGTTCTGCCGCTCCTTTAAAACCCTTGACATACCATCCCAAATAACGACGCATCATAACAGCACCTTTAGCTTCACCATACTGTTCCACCATAAGTTCGGCATGTAACTGTGCCATATCAATTTTCTCTTTGACGGAAGATGTTTCAAGCAATTCGCCGGTTTTTAAGTAATGTTTTATCTGTCTAAAAATAAAAGGATTACCCAAAGCAGCGCGACCAACCATGACCGCATCACAAGCGGTTTCGTCAAACATCCGTTTAGCGTCTTGAGGAGAGAATATATCCCCATTACCAATAATAGGAATTTCAACGGCTCTTTTCAATTCTTCAATAGCCGACCAATCAGCCTTACCGGAAAAACCTTTGGAACGACTGCGAGCATGTAAAGTTATAGCCTTGATACCGCAATTTTGAGCAATTTCACCAACTTTTAAATAAACAGGATTACTATCCTCCCAGCCGGTTCTTATTTTGATGGTAACCGGAATTTGTCCGGCACCTTCCACGGTAGCCTTGATAATTTCTTCCGTAAGAAGAATATCTTTTAAAACGGCGGCACCACCATTTTTATTGACTACTTTTCTGACGGGACAGCCGAAATTTATATCGATAATATCAGGATGAAATTCTTCAGAAATTATTTGTGCCGCTTGTTTCATAACCTCAGGATTAGCTCCAAATAGCTGGATACCAATAGGTTGTTCGTCCGGCTGGAATTTCATCATATCCCAAGTCCTTTGCTGATGGCGGATGATACCTTCCGAAGAAACCATTCCCGTATAGGTAATTGATGCTCCGGCTCTTATAGCCAGCACCCGAAAAGGGCGATTGGATACTCCCGCCAAAGGAGCTAACAAAACCCCTTTAGTTATGTTTAAGTTTCCAATTTTCATGCCGATAATATAACTAAGTTATTACGGGACAACAAGAGTATACTATGTAATTTAATTATATATAAGGTATTAAATTAAATTGAAAGGATATCTTTATGCCAGAGATAATTGTAAAATATGATAATAAAGTAATTGAGCGCATCGTCACCGAAAAGAAAAGAGTATCTATTGGCCGCACTAGAGATAATGACATAGTTTTGGAAAATCGCGGTGTCTCGCGTAAACATGCTTTAATTGAATTTAACAACAACGCCGCTGTCATTATTGATAATGAATCTCTTAATGGCACTTTTCTAAATAACAGGAAAATAAACGAAGAAATCCTCAGAGATGATGATGTTATTACCATTGGAAAATACTCTTTGGTTTATCATACGGAGTCAACCGATGATAATAATGACAGTGCTCATTTCGATGGAACCATGATTTTGAAAACCAAAAAACAAAGACAACTTCTGGAAAATGATAAAATTGAAAAACAAATTATATCCAAATATGGCGGCTCGGTGTTGTTGGGAGAAGAGAACACAGATTTTACGGAATATAAAATCGATCGGGACGTCATTACCATCGGTAAAGCAAAATTCGTCCATGTTAAAGCCAAAGGTTTTTGGATTTCAGGTATCCAAGCTAAAATTTCAAAAGAAAATAATTTTTTCGTTCTGACCAACTTAGGGAAAAAAGGCAAAACTTTAGTCAACGGTGAACCGATAAGTAAATATAATCTTAAAAACGGCGACTTGATTACCGTTGGAAAATCAACTTATAAATTCGTCGAGGGTGACAACAAATGAAATTAGCATTAATATCGGACATCCATGGCAATTTGGAAGCTTTGACAGCCGTTTTAGAAGATATAGAGAACCAAAAAGTTGATAAAATTTATTGTTTAGGTGATGTTATAGGTTATGGAAGCGATCCTTGTGCATGTCTGAAATTAGTCGAGCAAAATTGTGATATTAAACTTATGGGCAATCACGAATATGTCGCTTTAGGTTTAATTTCCACCGAAAATTACAACGAAGCCGCCAAAATATCATCCGACTGGACTAAAAATCAGTTAACGGAAAATGACTTTTCCATAATTTCCAATTTTGAAATGAAACATTCTTGGCAAGATTTTCTTTGGGTTCATGCTTCTCCTTTTGAACCGGAACAATGGCATTACATAATTGCCCCCGATATGGCTTTTCAAGCCTTTTCTTATTTTGACGAAAAGATATGTTTCTTTGGTCATTCACATCTACCTCAGATATACATGGAACAGGAAGATAACTTCCCCCGTATGCAAGGGGGGCATGATTTTTTACCCGCTCAAGAAAACCGATACTTGATAAACGTTGGCTCTGTCGGTCAGCCACGCGATAACGACCCGCGCGCTTGTTATCTTATTTTCGACACTGAGGAAGATGAAGTTATTTATCGACGCATAGCTTATGATATAAACTTAACCCAAAAAAAGATGAGTGAACAACATATCCCGGAGATGTTGATTGACCGCCTTGAAGTTGGTAGATAGAGTGTGGTTAAAATGAACAAATATTCTTCGTATATTTTATTTTTATTGATAACTTTGTTTGTTGTTATTCTTTCTTTAAATCATTTTGGACCTTTGGATAAGCTCCAACTTTCTATCAATGATTTTCTCTGTCGTATAACTGCCTCCGCCAATACTCAACCAAATATTGCCATCGTATCTATCGATGGTAAAGCACAAGATGAATTCGGCAACTGGCCCTGGAATTATGATCGTGTTGCTGACCTTTTAGCTGCGGTAGCCACCGGAAAACCGAAAGCCATCGTATTGAATTTCTTCCTCAATGAGAACTTACATCAGGATTCTGCCGGTTATACCGATATTTTAGCCGGACAATTAAGCTGGATAAATAATTTGGTAGTCCCTTATGATATTGCTCTGTCAACTTTTAGAAACAACAGAACCAACAACCCCAAACATCTTTTCAATTATTCCTTGACTGTCGATAACCCCCTGGGATTGATGAATGAAAAATCCAGCCTACAAGTAAGAAAGGTATTTTTACCGGCACAAAAAATACTCGAAAATGACCCCGGTCTCGGTTTCGATTACACCATGCCCGACGAAGACCGGGTGGTACGATACCAATCTTTGGTAATGAATTACGAAGGTTATTATTATCCGTCCTTATCGTTGTTAGGTGCGGCCATTTATTTAAATGTCTCTCCCGATCAAATAAAAATCTTTGAGAATAAAGAGATTAAACTCGGTCAAAAAAGAACCATACCTATTAATAATAAATCGGAATGCTTCATTAACTATCCCAAGGATAACACTTTTATAAAATATTCCGCTGCCGATGTTTTGAATAATGGTTTTAATTTCAACAAACTAAAAAACAAATTGGTCGTCGTTAATGTTGATGATTTTTCCATTAATCAATTTTTCAAAACGCCGGTAAACAAACAGGTATCGGAATCTTTTATTAAAGCATCGGTAATGGATAATATTATCAACAATAATATGCTCACTATTAAAAACGACCAGATTCTTTTAAATCTCATTATTTTATTTATACTGGGAGGGATTTGTGCTTTTATAATGCCCCAAGTCTCGTTACTTTACCGCCTCCTTATTCTTGGAAGTGCTTTTATCATTTTGCTAAACATTAATTATTTCCTGTTAAGTTCTTTTAAAATCATTCCCGAAACCATTTATTTCGGGTTGGAATTGATTCTCTTTATGGTTGCCTCCCCGTTGTTGGATTCTCAACTTCTAACCGGCAAAGTTAAAAAACCAAAAATAGTTAACACCACTAAAGCGCCCTTTAAAAAAGGCAAAAAAGAATCGGCAACTTCTCAAGAGTTTGTTCCCGTTAGAGAAATTAAAGAATCACCCAACGACCCCGAGAATCAAGAAACAACCATCTTATCCGATCAAGAAAGAAATTGTCCCCAAGATCACCACACCATAAATTTGAATGATAACAATCCAAAATTCGCTGAAAAAACAGAAATGGTAGATTCATCAAAAGTTGTTGAAGAAACAAAAACTACCCATGAACAAACTCCCAAGAGTGTTAAAAAACCTGAAATAATCTCTCCCGACAGTGATAGTCCCGATAAAACCACCCTTAGTTCTCCGGAAACCGAGCAAAGGGCACAGGACAATAATGCTGAAATAATATTATCTCAAACAACCGGTAATAAGATTACCCATCTCGGTCGCTATCAGATAACGGGTATCTTGGGCAAAGGAGCGATGGGGCAAGTTTACAAAGGGGTTGACCCAGCCATTAATCGTCCCGTTGCTCTGAAAACGATTCGGCTGGATTTTGTTAGCAATCCCGAAGAAATGGCAGAACTAAAAGAACGACTTTTCCGCGAAGCTCAAGCTGCCGGTAAGCTCTCCCATCCCAATATCGTCACCATTTACGATGTCGGCTCGGAAGGAAACCTTCAATACATAGCTATGGAATACTTGGAAGGTCAGACTTTGGAGCAAATGACAAAGAAAAAAGTTAAATTCAATTACAGTATCATTTCCAAAATAATTATCCAAATCTGTAATGCTTTGGAATATGCTCATGAAAAAGGTATCGTCCACCGCGATATAAAACCGGCCAATATCATGGTCCTAAAAGATTACACCGCCAAAGTCATGGATTATGGTATCGCCCGTATAGACTCCAACTCCATGACCAAAACCGGTATTGCCATGGGCACTCCCAATTACATTTCACCGGAACAGTTACAAGGGAAAAAAGTTGACCATAGGGCCGATATCTTTTCTTTAGGTGTCGTTATCTATGAGATGCTGCTCGGACGTCGACCGTTTAAAGGAGAAAACATAACTTCATTGATATATGCGATTTTAAATCACGAACCGGATAAACCGTCTAATGTAAACCCCCAAATTCCTTTGCTTTTTGATCATATTATCGACAAAGCACTCAAGAAAAATCCGGATGAACGTTATCAGAATGCTCGTGACCTCGCTGCTGATTTACACGATTTCGTTGAATCTTTCGCCAGTTGATTTGAGTTTACAAAAAAAATGCCTGACTATTAAGGTCAGGCATTTTATTATCTATCAGTGGAATAATCAATGATTTTTTTTGTCTTGAGAGAGAATTTCTTCAGCTAACGAAAGAGCCACCCCCGAAAGCATCACCTCCACCCCGAGCTTGGTAAAATCCGATGAAATCAATTCCCGATTCAAAGCGGCATACAAGGAACAAGAAGCACCCCTTTCCACCACCAGTCCGGAGAGACGATTGCCCTCTTCGGAGACAAAAGTGACTTCACCCAACTCTTCCGAAACGACATAACCGGTACAGTTATGAAGCTGAAGATGAGAATTACCGGTATAAACCACCACCAGCATTCCTCGAGATTTACCCAATTCTGTTTCGGGAAATATCTCCAGAGCTAAAGTTCTTTTTTCCTCTTGATTAACTACTCTCAAGCGGAAGCGGTCTTTTTCTTGCAAAATTTTTTCCGCACCTAAAATGTCAGCAATTTTCTCCGCTTCTATTTTAGTAAATTTTGTTTTATTGCTAAAGTTTTTACTCATTCTTTTGCGGTTTATAAATCAGGATTTTTTCTTATCTTTTTCGTTATCTTTGGGTTTCTCATCAAGAGAGCCTTTTATCTCATCGGTCGTATCTTTCATCGCTTTCCGAAATTCTTTTATCCCTTTCCCCAACCCCTGAGCGATATCGGGAAGCCTTTTAGCGCCAAATAAAAGTAAGATAGCTAAAAAAATTAAAATCCATTCTCCGGGACCTAAGCCAAACATAATAAACACCTCCTGGTGTAATAATCTAAATTATAAATACCACCATCTAAAGTAAATAATAACTAAAAGCACCATAAGCATCGACATAAAATTAATTTTTAATTTTAATCCGAAAGTAAAAGAAATAGCATAAAAATCCACTTTGGCCGGTTCAAACCCAATTATTATTGATTTGGTAAACACCGTTTTGGCCGCTCCGGCCGGTAAAAAAGTGCCGACAATATCTCCCACCAAACCACCGATAATCGCTCCCAGTAAAAGGGCAATGATGATAAATGTTAATTCTCGTCTTTTCACAATTACCTGCTTAAAGTTGATGATAACATAGTTTTTCTCAAGGATTCAAAAACCTTCAAACCATCAACGGAACCCAAAATATCTTCCACTGCTCGTTCCGGATGAGGCATCATCCCCAAAACATTTCCTTCCCGATTGATTATGCCGGCAATATTATTGACAGAACCGTTGGGATTGGCATCGGGAGTAATATTTCCTTGTTCATCACAGTAGCGGAAAACTACCTGTCCGTTATCTTCTAATTTTTTTATTTCACTATCAAAATGATAATAATTCCCTTCCCCGTGAGCAATGGGAATTTTTAACACTTCCCTTTGCCGACAAGCATTGGTAAAATTAGTTTGGCTATTCTCCACTTTCAGATAAACATATTTACAGCTAAACCGAAGATGACTGTTACGCATCAATGCTCCCGGCAAAAGACCGCATTCGGTCAATATTTGAAAACCGTTACAAATACCAATCACCAAACCACCGCTATGAGCGAATTTTATAACCTGTTCCATAATGGGTGAAAATTTGCTGATAGCACCGGCGCGCAGATAATCTCCGTAAGAAAAACCTCCCGGAAGAAGGACAATATCAGAACCCATTAAATCTTCCGATTTATGCCACAAAAAGTTCCCCTCTTCCTCAATAATATGCTTCACTGCCGCATAGGCGTCATAATCACAATTGGAGCCGGGGAATGTTACAATGCCATATTTCAATCTATTTTCT
>JAADHM010000144.1 GCA_013151855.1 FCB group bacterium
CGTCTTATTGGTTAAAGATAATGACAACATTTCCGTTGGTACTCCTTATATTGATGACGCTAAAATTGAAGCGGAAATTATCAATGCCGGTAAAAATGACAAGGTTTTAATCTATAAGTACAAACGCCGCACCAAATACCGTCGCACTCAAGGACACCGTCAGGCTTATAATGAAATTAAAATCAATAAAATAATTACATCTTAAATAAAAAAGCTATGATTAAACGCAGAGCAGGGATTGCTCTTTTCCTTCTGATATCATTAATATCGATTGCCGATATTATCCAAGCACAGGAAAATTACAACATAGTTGATGTCGTTGTGGAAGGCAACCGCGTTGCCTCAAAATCTCTTATTTTAGGGGTATCATCACTTGAAATAGGGACTCCCTTAACAGCCACCAATACCGCCGAGACTATTCGCCGTTTATACGGACTGGGTATTTTTTCCGATATTCGTATCGAAGCGGAACCGGTCAATGGCGGTCTGAAAGTTTATATCATTGTTAAAGAACTGCCCAAGCTCTCCAATCTTGAATTTGAAGGCAACAAAAAAATCAAAACCAGCGAACTGAAAGACAAATTAAACTTGGGTGTCGGCGGATATATTTCTCCTTATCTAATAAATAGAGGAGAAAATGAAATTAAAGATTTATATGCCAAAAAAGGATATTTCCAAGCTGAAGTTGTCCCCACCGTAATTTACGGTAAAGATTCTTCCTCTGCCGTTTTAAAATATCGGATAAATGAAAAGTCAAAAGTAAAAGTAGAAAAAGTTGTTTTAATCGGTAATGTTAGAGTACCTGCTTCCAAGCTTATCAAAAAAATGCGTAATCGTAAACGGGGTTTTCTAAAAAGCTCTGATTTTGCTCAGGACAAATTCGATGATGATTTGGAAAAGGTTATCAATGAATATCATCGTTTAGGTTATATTGATGCTTATATGATTTCCGACTCAACTTCCATTAGCAAAGAGACTAATCGCATGACTATATATCTCCATGTTTATGAAGGCCCCGAATATTATTTTGGCAAAGTCACTTTTAAAAACAACAAAGAAATACCTACTACTGTCTTAAAAAAACAACTAAAATTCAAAGAAGGTCAGGTATTTGATGCGGACAAATATGATGAATCATTACAAGAAATATATTCCGTTTATTATGACATCGGTCATTTACATATTAACATTATCGATAATCGTACTACCCGGGCCGATTCTATCATAGATATCTCTTATGACATCAGTGAAGGCTTACCCTCAAACATCCATTTTGTAAAAATAGTAGGCAATACGAAAACAAAAGATAAAGTTATTCGCCGCGAATTGAAAACTTTCCCCGGTCAAAAATTCAACCGGGCGATTTTAATTCGCTCTATCAGAGATGTCATGGCTTTAAACTATTTCACCAATGTGGTGCCGACTCCCTTGAATCTTCCCAACGGGGATGTTGATATCGAATATAAAGTGGAAGAAAAACAAACGGGTCAAATATCCGCCGGTGCCGGTTATAATAGTCAAGATAAGTTGGTAGGCAACTTGGGTATGGGAATTCCCAATTTCCGGGGTAACGGACAGAACCTTAATTTTAGTATTGATTTCGGTAGTCGTCGGAATTCCTTTTCTCTATCTTTTACGGAGCCATGGTTATTCGGTCGACCAACTCTTTTAGGTGTCGATTTTTACACCCTTAACCGCCGCTGGTTCAGTGATTACACGGAAGGGAGAGGTGGCGGTTCCATAAAGTTAGGGCGTAGACTCCGTTGGCCTGATAACTTTTTCCGTATCTTTGGTTCTTATCGTTTGGAAAGAGACCGTTATTATGATTTTGATGACGCTTTTAAAGCCAATAATTCCTATAAAACTTCCTACTGGTACGACAAACCGGGTAATGCCACAACTTTTGATTACTTATTAGGCCAAACGACCCACGAACCTTATCCCGGCTCAATTTTAGCTTATAACGAAGCTTGGCTGACATCTTCACAATCTTCACAAATATCCTTAACTATCAGTCGTGATTCACGGAATCTCCCGGAATTTGCCACTTCCGGTTCTCAAATTACTTATACCTTTGAAAAAATAGGTGGCTTTTTGGGAGGCTTTTGGGACTATCAAAAACACATGCTTACCGCAGCCAAATTTATTCCTCTTTTCTGGAAATTTACCTTAGCCGCCAAAGTTCAATACGGTGTTATTACCTCTTCCAGTGGCGATGACAGCAAAATTCTACTTTCCGAACGTTTTACTCCCGGTGGAACGGCATACGACGGTATTGTCCGCGGTTATGATGATGGTGTCCTTACTCCCGATTCGTTAATTACTCAATCCGATACTGCTTACATTTACCACGACTCTACCGCTTTGGTTGGTATCGATCCTCCCGATAGTATCGTCGTTACTAACGGCAGCTATACCAGAGTAAGAGGGAATTATATGCTGGTTTCCAATATAGAGTTACAATTTCCTATCGTGGAACATCAGATTTACACCTTACTTTTCTTTGATGCGGGGAATTCCTGGCTCCATCGAAAAGATATTAAGCCTTTTACGGGTCTTTACAAAGGAGTTGGTGCTGGATTTCGCATTGTCGTACCGGGAATTGGAACTATCGGATTTGACTTCGGTTATGCTCTCGATGAAATTCGAGGCTCAAAGAAAGGGTGGAAACCACATTTTCAAATTGGGACAACATTTAGGTAACAATAAAAATAGAGGGTTACTATGAAACATCTTAAAAAATTATTTCTTTTATCTTTGAGCTTATTCTTTGCCTTTTCTTTAATAGGTAAAACCGTCAATGCTCAGGGATTGAAAATAGGTTTTGTCAAAGATGACCGCATCAAACAAGAGTACAAAGCCTGGCAACGAGCCCAAAAACAATGGGAAACCGAATCCAAAGCCTGGGACGATGAAGCCGCCGCCAAACAAAAAGAGATTCAAGACCTAACCGAAGAATATGATAAACAAAAACTTATTCTATCGGAAGAGAAAAAACAAGAAAAAGAAGCCGCTATCAGAGCCAAACAAGATGCCCTGGATGCTTACACTCGTCTCATTTACGGACCCGGAGGTACCGCTGAAAAAAAACAAGCGGAGCTCATTCAACCCCTTCTGGAAAAAGTTACCAAAGCCATTCAAGCCGTGGCTGAAGAAGGGGATTACGATGTTATCTTTACTCTTCAAAGCGGTTTGGGTTATATTAAAGATAAATACGATATAACAGATAAAGTGTTAGCTTATCTTGACAAAGAAGACTAATATAGCAATAACTATCGAAGCTTTAGCTCAGGCTGTAGAAGCAAATTTTGATGGTGATGGCAGCATCTCAATAAGCGGTGCTGCCCCCATTACCAAAGCCGGACCGGGTGAGATAACTTTTATCGCTAATGAAAAGTATATCAAATTTCTCGAGAGTACCAAAGCCTCCGCTATTGTCCTTGATAAAGATACTCTCTGTCCCCGACATATAACGGTCATAAGACATGACAATCCCTACTTAACTTTCGCTCGTATCATTGACATTCTTTATCCTAAAGAACCACAAATTCCTATCGGCGTGGATTCATCTTCAATAGTGGAAAAAGGTGTCGAAATCTCTCCCTCGTCTCATATCGGACCATTGTGTCATATTAAAAATAACACCAAAATTGGGAATAACACCCAACTATTATCATCGGTATATATCGGAAACAATGTTACCATTGGCAATAACTGTCTTATTTATCCGGGAGTAATTATTTTAGATGATACCAAAATCGGTGATAATGTCATCATCCATGCCTCGACGGTAATCGGTTCCGATGGGTTTGGTTATGCCGAATCGGATAAGGGATTGAAAAAAATAAAACAAATTGGATGGGTCGAAATTGACAATGACGTTGAAATCGGTTCTAACTGCTCCGTTGACCGCGGTGCTTTGGGTCCGACTAAAATTGGTCGGGGAACAAAAATTGATAATTTGGTTCAAATCGCCCATAATGTCGAGATTGGTAATAACTGCATCATTGTTTCTCAAGTGGGAATTTCCGGCTCGACAAAACTTGGCCATGGCGTTATTTTAGCCGGTCAGGTCGGTGTGGTCGGGCATTTGGAAATTGGCGATGGGGCTCGTGTGGGTGCCCAATCGGGGGTTTCCAAATCAGTTCCCGCCGGCAAAACGGTTTTTGGTAGTCCCGCTCGTAATATCATGCAAACCAAACGGATTGAGGCTTCTTTGGTACGTTTACCGGAGCTTCTAAAAAGAGTAAAAATAATAGAGAAAAAAATTCAGGATTAAATCAAGTTTTCAATTTACTTTCAATCTCGGCGATCTTATACCAATTTTCTTCCATTTTTTCAATCATTTTCAAGGCAAATTCAGAATCATCATTAAGTGAGGCTTGCCGTATTAATTCCAATAAATTCCATTGTTGTCGATTAATAATTTTTAATTTGGCAATCATACCCCCCAAATATCCCGAAGCATTATTTATTTCATAAGCAATATCTTTCCAATAGTCGCTTTCGATTTCAATCTGTAATTTATCAGACAAATCACCCTCAGCCATTTTTCGTAAACGCAGTTGAATTTGATGAGCAAAACGGATACTCTTAACCAAAGGCAAAATAGTCATAATACCAATCGCCGTAATAGCGGCAACTACGGCGGAAATCATATAAGGGAGTAACGTAACAGCGGCAATTTCAAGCGAGTTATAAACATCAAAAACTTGATAATCATAAGAGGAAACATTGTTGAAATAGATAATAATCACCGCTGAAAGAATAATCGCTGTCAGAATCAGTATTGCCAAACGATTATAATATTGTTTGATACGCCCCTTAAAATTCTCCCCATATTCGATATGTTCTTTAGACATAAAACTTACTCCTTTATTGGCAATAAGTTATAATTATCGCTTTACTATATCTTCGGGTAACCTTTTTGATAAAATGAGTATATTATTCGCTCTATTTTGTGTTGGTCATTTATACAGAAAAAAGCTCTGTTCCCAATTGGTTACAGAACCTTTACCATTAACTGTTCAAAAAATGAGCAAAAATTTCTTTAAATAACGACCAAATTAACTTGCTGATAAATTAAGGCAGAAAAATAGCGGCTATTTTGAGCGTTTTATTGCGTGTTGTTTCAGCTCCTGGATCTCAGATAATTGTTCCATCTGAATCTCTTGTATTTGTACTAATCTCTCCCACTGTTTGGATAAGATGTGGTCTAATTTTTCATGGATTTGCCTAATCTCTAACTCCGCTTTTAGGTTGACTTGGTAGTCGTTCTGTGCGCGAAGGCGATCTTTCTCCTCCTGACGATTCTGGCTCATCATGATAACGGGCGCCTGAATGGCCGCAAGACAAGAAAGAAGCAAATTCAGCAGAATGAATGGATATGGATCGACAGGGTGCCAAAACAATACTATAGAATTCATTGATATCCAAAAAATCAAAAATAGAGCAAAAATAATCAGAAACGGCCAACTTCCGCCAAATGAAGCGATTTGATCTGCTATCTTTTCTCCAAATGTTCGGTCTCGTTCAAATTCGTAATTTACATTTGATGAGATTAGTTCGTGCTTTTGCAGACTATCCAATACTTCCGTTTCAAGTTCCGAAAGTTCTCCCTTTTCTACTTCAAGGAGTGAATGCACGTATTTAGTACGATAAGCAGATAAATCAGGTCGACAGATATAACTTTCGTTGGACCACTCCGGACAGTCGCGTCGAATAAGCTCGGCGACTGGATCCCTCACTATGGAAGCGGAAACGACATTAGCCTTACTAAATGTCTTTTTACAGACAGCACATTTATAGTTATTCTTTTTTATGATGTAACTCCCATTAAGCTATCTTGACATCCAACAGATAGTTATCTATCACTTGTTAGAAAGGCAGATCATCATCGCTTTCATCTTTAGAAGAAGATGGTGTGGAAGGGGCTGATGATTCCGATGGAGGTAATTGCTCTGTTTCAGTGCTTGTGGCTCCCCGATTTCCTAAAAATTGAAAATTCTGAACCACCACCTCGGAGATATATCTCTTATTACCATCCTTATCATCATAACTGCGGTTTACAATCCGACCCTCAATATATACCTGTCTTCCCTTAGATAAATATTCCTTAATTACCTCGGCTTGTTTGCCCCAAGCGACAATATTATGCCACGTGGTTGTTTCATTTTTCTGACCATCCTGCCCCGTCCAACGTTCCGTAGTAGCCAAAGAAAATGTAGCTACCGCTTTTCCGCTGGGGGTATAACGTAACTCCGGATCTTTACCTAAGTTACCGATTAAAATTGCTTTATTTACTGACATAACACCCTTTCTTAAAAAGACTTTTTACATCCAAATATAATGGAACACCTATTACCCTGTCAAGAGCGAGAAAAAGAGTTTTTATTTTTGTTTGGCATAAATTATCTCCATCAAACCCTATTCCCCTTAAGATGTTTACGGACAATATTTTGCTTGATAGTAAATTTAATTTAATTTATTCTATTCTTTTAAGGAAGGATTATTAAAAATGGCAAAAAGATTTGATCCCGATAAAGCAATCGATACCATCAAACGTTTCATAACCGGAAAAATGCTTAGTTCCGGGTCTGATGGTTATATCGTGGGGCTTTCCGGAGGGATAGACTCTTCTCTCTCGGCAACCTTGGCCGTAGAAGCTGTGGGCAAAGAAAAAGTTTTGGGGGTATTAATGCCTTATAAAACATCTTCGGAAAGTTCCGTCACCGATGCTATGGATTTGGTTAGGAAGTTGGGTATAAATCATAAAGTAATCGATATCTCCCCCATGATAGATGCTTACTTTGACAAAATCGATAATTCCAACCGTATTCGCGTCGGCAATAAAATGGCACGGGAAAGGATGTCGATTCTATTTGATGTGGCTCATGAAAGGGACCGTTTGGTTCTTGGTACCGGTAATCGTACCGAAATCTGTTTGGGCTATACTACTTGGTATGGTGACGCCGCTTGTTCCATCAATCCCATTGGCGAATTATATAAAACGGAAGTGCGCCAGTTGGCTAAAATTTTGGGCGTGCCTCATTCCATTATCAATAAAACCCCCACAGCCGACCTCTGGGCGGGACAAACCGATGAAGGCGAAATCGGAGTTACTTATAATCTTATCGACAGTCTGTTAAAATTAATTGTCGATGATAAGATTACTTCGATGGCAGAGTTAGAAAAAGAAGGTTTTCAAACAACTGATATCAGCCGGATAGTTTCCTTATTAAATAAAAACTCCTTTAAACGCCGGATGCCGGAAATCGCTCCTTTGGGTCGCGAAAACGTACCTGACAATATTCAATTAAAGGCTTAACTATCAATGGCACGATCGCAAGGTAAAATTTATCTGATTCCCACTCCCATCGGCAATATGGACGACATCACCAAACGTGCGATAAAAATACTGGAAGATGTTGATTTAATAGCTTGCGAAGATACCCGTCACAGCGGTCTCTTATTGAAAAAACTGGGAATCAAAAAGAAATTAATCAGCTATCATAATTTTAACGAAGAAAGTCGTAGTCGCCAACTGATACAATTCATTAACGAAGGATTGTCTGTGGGAGTTATCACCGACGCCGGCTCTCCGGGCATATCCGACCCGGCTTATCGCGTGGTAAAAACGGCTGTTGATAACAACATCGAGATTATCCCTCTTCCCGGAGCTACGGCAATAATACCGGCGCTGACAGCTTCGGGCTTGCCCACCGACCGCTTCTTTTTTGAAGGTTTTTTGCCCCATAAATCCGGTGCGAGAAAAAACAAACTAACCACCCTGAAAGATTTACCTCACACCCTCGTTTTCTATGAATCCCCTCACCGCATAGAAAAAACATTGCACGACCTCTTGGAAACCTTAGGAAATAGAGATATGTGTTTGGCACGCGAATTAACCAAAAAATTCGAGCAATTTATGCGGGGAACGGTTAATGAAGTTTTAGCTTTGGTTCAACAGAAAAAAATAAAAGGTGAAATTGTTTTAGTTGTTGAGGGGCAAAGAAATAAAAAACAAAATATTGAATGAATACTCATAATAAAAAAATAAAGATATATCCCTTTGACGGAATTGTAATTGGCTATTGTCTGGTGATGATAGTCTTAATTTTTATCTTGGGGCATCCGTTACAAGCATATTATAAGGAACTTATTTTCTACGCTTCCATGGCGGCTGTGGCGGCTTTGATTATTCGTTATATAGATGAGGATAGAAACCGATTTTACAAGCTTATTCGTCTTTTGTATCCCGGCTTGATGTTTACTTTCTTTTATTGGGAAACGGGCGGGTTAATGTTTTTGGTTTTCAATCACTTCTTTGATGCTCAACTAACAGCTTTTGAAAAAATACTCTTTGGTATCAATCCTACTATTTATATTGACCGCCATCTCCTCGGGGTTTGGATCAATGAAATATTTTCTTTTAGTTATTTCAGTTATTATTTTTGGATTCTCATTTTTCTCTTAGTGCTTTTTATAAAAAAAGACTATGAAATCATCAAAAGCTATTTAACGGCGACGACTTTAACTTTCTTTTTATCCTATATTATTTTTTTCTTATATCCCATCGAAGGGCCCCGATGGTATTTCGCCGGTCAGTATATCCATCAAATTGAGGGTCCCATATTCAGAAAATTAGTAAACCTGCTCATTTCCAAAGGAGCTGTTCGTGGCGGTTGTATGCCTTCCACACACTTCGGTGTGGCTTTGGTTATTATATTGTATTGTTTCAAATATTACCGAAAAACCGGCTGGATATTACTTCCCCTGCTTATCGGATTGGGAATCGGTACCGTGTGGGGAAGATTTCATTATGTTTCCGATGTTTTTGTGGGCGGGACCATCGGATTAATAATGGCGCTTTTGGTTTGGAAATTTTACCCAATACCACCACGACCGAAACACCACGTAAAAAATATTAACCGTTAAAGGTTTTTATGTACCCGGTACTATTTCATATCGGTCCTATTCCCATTCGCAGCTACGGAGTGATGTTGGCTTTGGCTTTCATTTTTGGCATGTTGTATGTAAGACATCAAGCCAAAGTATATAACAAGCCCTTGCGACCTTTTTTATTCATCACCTATCTTCTGATTCTTGGTGGCGTAGTGGGGGCGCGGCTTTTCTATGTCCTCTTTCATTTAAGCGAATTCTCCCATCACTGGTTCAACACTATCAACCCTTTTGCTTATGGCGGCTATGGCATCGCCGGCTTAAATCTGTATGGAGGAATTGTCACCGCGGTGATAGTGGCCTATTTTTATTGTCGTCTTACAAAAATATCGGTTTTGGAAACCTTTGACATTTTCGCCCCTGCTTTCGGTTTGGGGTTGGGGATTGCGCGGATTGGATGTTTTCTCAACGGATGTTGCTTTGGCACCCCTACCAACTTGCCTTGGGGAGTTTCCTTTCCGGTCGGTTCCATCCCTTACTATGTTTTTCAAAATATCCATCTGCACCCGTCCCAACTTTATAGCTCCCTCTATGGCTTATTCTTGTTTTTTCTGCTTAACTATTTAATGAAACGAAAAAAATTCAACGGCCAGTTGGTTGCCCTCTTGTTTATGATAGAAGCGGTCTTTCGTTTTGCCATCGAGTATGTGCGTTATTATGAAAGCGCTATGTATTTTTCTCTGGGAAGGATACATCCCACTTACAATCAGGTATTCTCAATCTCGTTATTTTTACTCGGTTTGGCAATCTACATCCACCAGAAGCGAAGGAGTAAATCAGTAAACAAACTATTATAAGCATTATATTTTTTTATATAAATAAGAATAAAGACTTTATTGCTAAATAATAGCCATAATATTTTATATTTTTCTTATTTTATTATAAAATTTTTAATACATATATAAAGATACAGAAAACCATTATTAGGCGCATAATCATATATATTACACAACCTTACCTTAGCATCACACACAAATAACTTCTAAAACGAATATCAGACATAAAACTATGTGAAAAATATAACAACTTTTAAACTTGATTTTTTATTTTAATACCGATATAAATAACAACATAATAAAATGACAATTAGATGACAATTTAAAGGTTTAGGAAGAACCCATGAAACTATCAAAAAAACTGATTGGAAACATTTTTGGAGTTTTTCTTGTCCTCATCATTTTTTTCTTTACTAATTCGGTTTATGGCAATGAAGGGCAGGTTGATGATGAAACCTGCTTACAATGCCATGATGGTATGGAGAAAACTCTATCTTTTACGGCACACCGTTTAAGTTCTCAAATTAAAAACCCCACGGCACATATTTCTTGTAGCAGCTGTCACCAAGGCGGCGCTACCCATATTGAAGACCCCTCTGTCGAGAATATTACCAATCCGGCTAAACTTAGCGGTTATGATGCCGTAAAAACTTGTACGCAATGCCACCAAGCCCATATTGGATTGGATAATTATGGTTTTGATGCGCATACCAATCAACAGCTTAACTGCGATAATTGCCACCAGGTTCATTCGCGAAACAAGTCTCTTTTATTGGATGACAAGGCTGAATTTTGTATTCGCTGTCATACGGAAAAAGCCACCGATTTTGCGCGACGCTCCAATCACCCGGTCAAACAAAATGACATTACCTGTTTGAGCTGTCACCAATTCACCAAGCGTCAGAATGATAATCTCGCTTACGACCTCGATCGTATTTGCCAGGACTGCCATCCTCAGGAAGGCGGACCATTTCTTTATGAACACGAAGCGACGAACGCTTATTCCGTAGAAAGCGGCGGGTGTGTTGAATGTCATGAACCGCACGGAAGTGAGAATAATTTTTTGCTTAAACAAAAAGATAATCAAGTCTGTTTACAATGCCATTTTCCCAGCGGACATTACACGGCTCATGGTGGTATATGGAGCAAGTATTCTTGCCTAAGCTGTCATACCGATGTTCATGGTTCCTTTAACAACAAAATGTTTCTCGACCCCGACTTACCCGCTAAATTTAACGGTAATTGTTATAACAGCGGATGTCATATCTTAAATAAGTAGGGAGGCATATAGTGAAAAAGAATTTTGTATATATCGTTATTGCTCTTATCCTTGTCATGCTTACTTCAACTTTTGCCAATGAAGGTAGCGGAGATGTAAAAATCGGTTATATCTTTACTGATGAGGATGGCAATCTTAGCGTTAATCAAGAAAGCTATAATCTGTATAAAGGTTTTGGCTTCTCGCTTAATAATTTCAATTATATTACCGATAACGGTTTAAATTTCAATGCCAATTTAAATAATATTACCTTGAATAATCGCAACCTATATTTCTCCGCTTCCAAATCAGGGCTATTTAAACTATCGGTGAAAAACAATCAATATCGTCGCTTCTATGATGCCAACGGTGTTTATTTTACCCGACGTCAGACAACCGGTGTGCAAGCGAATATAATTCCATCGAAAAATCTAAAAATATTTGGCGGCTTCAACACGGTCAACAAACATGGCGGGAATTATGATATTTTAAGACCTCTTGCCGATACCGTTTATTCTTCCACCGATTACAACCACACCTCTTTTAATATCGGGGGTCAGGGTTTTTGTCCCTATGGGAATCTTCGCATTGAATACCGTAAATTTAATTTCAATGACAATCTAAAGGCGGTTAACGACCGTACGGCAGATATTTTTAATATCAGTGCTTTTTCCACCGTACCTCGATATCGTTGGATTACCTTAGCGGGAGGTTATCATTATCGTCAGGATAAAATGGATGCTACCGCGGTAGAATTGACCACCAATGAAGCTTGGGGCGCTGCTAAAATTTATTTTCCCCATCGTATAACTGCCGACTACCGCATTTTGTTTGCTCGCACCAAACATGAAACCAGCTTAAACGAAACCGACAATTGGGTTAATACTTTCACTTTAAGCAAGACCTGGACACGCTACGGAGGTCTAAGAGTCGGTTATGAAAATCGCTATGTCGATGACCTTTATGCTCATACGGTTACTAACGGGGCTTTATTCAGCGGTTGGTATAAATATCAAAATCGCCTTTATTTAAAAGGAAAATTAACTTATCGCAATAAAGACCTAAAAACCGGCACCACCCTAACCGGTGATGAAGATTATACCAAATACCTTTTCTCGGCGACTTATAAAGAAGCCCCTTGGGGAGATTTAACCGCACGGGTTGACAGCCGCATTAAAAAGAACGATGACATCAACAGCGAAGCCGATTACACCTCTTTATCATCGACCTTAAACCTCCATCGTAAAGGATACGGTCGCTTCACGGTTACTTACAGCTATTATTTGGGTAAATATTACAACTACAGCGATAAGGTAAGTTATGAATTTGCTGACCATGTTGTTACCGGTACGATTTCCCCCGTATCGTATAAAAAAGTCACGGTTATTTTCGGTGGCACTTACTATCGCAGCCGTAGAGATCAGGATATAGAAAAGTATAATTTAAGCTTTACCGGAATTTATAGTTTTCCTTACGGACATGATTTAGAAGTAAAATACAATGTTTTCAATTATGATGATTATTTGTTGAATAATAATTATTACACGGGAAATTTCGTAGAAGTAAACCTTATAAAACATCTCTCACTATAAGAGGAGCAATTACAAATGAGAGGAGCAAAACTATTAACTTTGTTACTGAGTCTATCGTTACTTATTGTATGGGGTTGCGATAGAAAGGTAACGGAACAGGTGACCCAAGTAACACCTTCTTCCGCTGAGTACATCGGGAGTGAAGCTTGTCAGGCATGTCATGCCGAGACTTATTCCAGCTTCATGAAAACCGGACACCCTTATAAGCTCAACGAGGCTAAAGACGTCCAAAACCCCGATTACTACCCCTTTACCACCGTCCCCAATCCTCCCCCGGGAGTGTCTTGGTCGGATGTTAGCATGGTTATTGGCGGGTTCTGGTGGAAAGCTCGTTTTATTGACACTCTCGGTTATATCATAACCGGTGACAGTGTTCAATACAATCTGGCCACCGGTGGTTGGGTGGCTTACCACTCCGGACAAACCAAACCTTACGATTGCGGCCCCTGCCACATGACCGGTTATAAAGATACCGGACATCAGGACGGCAAAGAAGGTTTGGTGGGCACTTGGGCTCTTAATGGCGTTCAATGTGAAGAATGTCACGGACCGGGTAGCGCCCATCAACAAGAGCCATACGATGTCGATATGGTTGTTGACCGCTCTAATGATTTATGCGCCAAATGTCATATTAGAGGTCCATCTAACAAGATTCCTGCCAGTAACGGCTTCGTAAGACATCATGAGCAATGGAATGAGATGTCACGCACCAAACATGCCGCTCTGAAATGTGTGGATTGTCACGATCCCCATATTGGGCTACATCCCGATAATCCCGATCGAGCCGCTGCTATCAGACTAAAATGCGAAAATTGTCACATTAAAGAAACAGAGAGTTTCGAAAACAGTGGCATCAACCATTACGGTTCTTCTTCCGGCCCTGATTGTATTGACTGTCACATGGCCAAAGCTGATAAATCCGCCACCGCTTCAGGACCTTATGAAGGCGATCTTCATTCCCACTTATGGCGTATCAATACCGACGCCAATGCGGAAATGTTTACTCCGGACGGAAAATTCGCTAATGGCTACTTAACTTTAGAATATACCTGTTTAACATGCCACAGCGATAAAGACAAAACCTGGGCGGCTAACAATGCCGTTAGGATACACTCTTCGGGAATTACGGAAGTAAACGACTGCTTTACCTGTCACTCCGACCAGGACTTTGGTGACGAAGTATTGGCGGCCGAGACTCAATGGAAAAATTCCGTACATGCTACCGGCGGGAATTTTGAGCGCAATACTTCACCATGCTCAAAATGTCATACTAATGAAGGCTTTAAAGCGTTTTTAGCCTCCGGTGATCCCGGTAACCCAACAGATCCTTCTCCTATTGGCTGTTTTACCTGTCATGCTCCGCATACCAATGGTAATTTCTCGCTGAGAACGGAAACTCCGGTTGCTTTGGAACAAGGCGGAACCTTTGATATGGGAGCCGGTAATCTATGTGCTAATTGTCACCAAGCGCGGACACCCGATCCGCCCATCGTTGGCGATTCTGTCACCATCACGTCAAAATACTGGGGTCCTCATCACGGTCCGCAGGCAAGTACTCTTTCGGGAAACGGCGCTTATGTCTTTACCGGCGCCACCTATACCAATACTGCTCATGCCAGTATCATTACCGAAGGCTGTCCTACCTGTCACATGGCTGATCCCTTTGGCGCTCAAGCCGGCGGTCATACTTTCAATATGACCTATGATTACCACGGAAGTGAAACCGATTTAACCAAAGGCTGTACTCAATGTCATGGAACCTTAGCTGATTTCAATCATGAGAACGTTCAGGATTCCGTACAGACGCTGCTTGATTCTTTACGCTCATCGCTTATCACCGCTGGCGTATTAGATTCTACTGACCGTGTTAATGTTCCTTATGGTAGCTCTCTGACCATAACTGCCGATTCTGCCGGTGCTCTTTATAACTATTTGATGTTCCTTGAGGATCGTTCCAATGGTGTTCACAACGCCGATTATGTTATGGATGCTTTGAATGCCTCTATCAATATAATGGCAACCGGTGCAGTAGGTACCCCTCCCAAGAAACTAACCATGACTACTCACAAATAATTCTGCATAGAATAAAAAAACCCCTTCCGGAAATCGGAAGGGGTTTTTATTTGTTTAAAAAATCGATTTAATTGCCACCCGATTGAGTTTTTAAAATCAGACCGTTATTACCTACCACCCAGCCGGTTAAACTATCGACAAAATAAACCGAAAACAGCCATTCATTGGTATCGGTAAATTGTTTTGTCCAACTATTTCCCCCATCATTGGTATATAAAACAGTACCTTTATTACCCACTACCCAACCAAGGGAATCATTAACGAAATATAAGGCGCTCAAGTTTTCCGTGATATTAGTAGTCTGCTTTATCCAGCTGGAACCACCATCTGCGGTATGAATAACCGTCCCCGATTTTCCCACGGCCCAACCATTGTTCACATCGGAGAAGTAAACACCTCTAAGATCATATTGACCATTGGGTTGATAAGACCAATGGTCACCACCGTCAGAAGTATGTAAAATAACATCATAATCACCGACGATCCATCCGTTGTTGGTATTAACGAATATCACACTGCGTAAATAACGGGAAGTGGGACTGGTTTGAAGCGACCATGTTTTACCGCTGTCATTGGTATTTAAAATAACACCGGAATCACCTATAATCCAACCCTTTGCCGGGGAGATAAAATAAACATCGTTTAAGGTCAAGGAGGTATCGATTAAATCACTGGATATCTTTGCCCAAGTTGCTCCTCCGTCGGAACTATGTAAAATAATACCGCTCTGACCTACTATCCAACCATAGTTATCAATAAAATTAATAGCCCCAAGCAAGGTGTTGGAATTATTCAATAAAGTATCCAAATGCCATTGAGCACCGCCATCGGAAGTCGATAAAATAAACCCTGATTTCAAAGTATCCAAATTTCCTACAAAACCAACGGCCCACCCATGGGTTTCATCGGTAAAATAGACATCTTCCAATTTATGTGGCATCCCCGATTGCTGTAAAAACCATGGCGATAACGATAAGCTACAAACTACCATTTGAGGGGAATTTAAAATTTCATCGGAAGTAAATAAAATGGTGTCAAGATACATTCCTTGCGAAAGCCCGGTAATATCGATATTTACCGACAAACTTTCGGGAGCCATACCGGTACCACCGAGAAGATCAAGCCAACTTGCCGACTTACTCCGATTATAAGAAAATGTTTCACCGCTGGAACTGCCAACGTAAAGACTTTGTGGTAAAGGATTACTACCGTTAACGGCGCCCACAAAAGATAAATATTGGGGAGCAACTTTCATTTCCGTTCCAATGGTCAGAGTTATGGGTATATAAAGGGGTGAATTATCTACTT
>JAADHM010000027.1 GCA_013151855.1 FCB group bacterium
CAATATCTAACTTTCTCAGCCGTTCCAAAGAAAGCACAATCCCATTAGGCACCGGGACGCATCCCCCCGATAAACCGGTTCCCGCTCCGCGAGGAACAATGGGAATGTTATTTTTGCGACAATAATTTACTACGGTAATAATATCAGTTTCATTCTCAGCGAAAACCAGAGCGGAAGGCTTAGTCTCATAGGTGGTGGCGTCGTGAAAATAATTTTCGTAACCCTTGAAATCAGTTATGAGATTATCAGGTTTAGTGAGCTTTTGGGCTAACTGGTCAAAATTTTTTGCAGTCATAATATTAGTTATTAAGACCTGTTTATTTATGAAGACGTCGCCGGTGAAGTAGTCGGTGGTTTTGAAGATTCCTTGGGTGATTTATGTTTTGAGGGTTTGGCAGTGCTTTTATTTTCCTTAGCCGCTTCCGCTTTATATTGGGAACTGCGATGGTCGGTAATATAAAAACCGGATCCTTTGAAAATCAATCCGGCGCCTCCGGTAATAATTCGTTCGGTTTTGCCATGACAGACGGGGCAAACGGTAAGCGGAGGATCGCTGATGGCTTGGAATTCTTCGAATTCGTAACTACAGTCGAGACAACGATATTGATATGTGGGCATGATTATTCTCCTGATGTCGATGGTTAACGTTTTTTAATTATATAAACTAAAAAAATCTGTTAAAAGTTCAAGTTCTTCTTTTTTTTTCTTTGAAAATAGGTTTTCCCGTACTCAATGTTTGATAGGGGAAGAACCCAATTAACTTTATGAAAAATAACCATATCATTAAATGATTTCATTGTATAATCACCTTATTTCTTCTCTATAAATTGTTTATATCAAAAACAGTAGAGAGAAGTTCCTGATATTAAGTATAACATCGGGATGATACTATTTCAAATTTAATGATACATTTCTATCCGGTCCCGCTTTTACAATTTCCGGAGCAGAACCTTCTTGAAATTTCTTAAAGTTTTCGATAAACAAAGATGCCAGTTGTATGTATTTATCTTCATAGGCGGCTTTATCATCCCAAGTTTCCGCCGGATTTAGAATTTTGTCCGGTACTCCTTCACAATGTTTGGGGACTTGGAAACCGAAAACCGGGTCGGTATGATACTCAACGTCTAAAAGTTTACCTTCAAGAGCGGAGTTTAAAAGCGTACGCGTGTATTTGATAGACATTCTTTTTCCGATGCCGTAAGAGCCGCCGGTCCAGCCGGTATTGACCAACCAGCAATTAACATTGTGCTTAAGGATTTTATTTTTTAACAACTCCGCATAATGATAGGGGTGATGCACCATAAAAGGCGCGCCAAAACATGCTGAAAAAGTAATTTCGGGCTCTTTGCCCAAATCAATTTCGGTACCGCTCACTTTGGAAGTATATCCGGAAATAAAATGATACATCGCTTGTTCCGGAGTTAATTTGGCGATAGGAGGCATAACCCCCGAAGCATCACAAGTTAATAAAATAATGTTTTTGGGATGTCCCGCCATTTTTTCCGGAACGGCATTCTCTATATATGACAACGGATAAGCGGCGCGGGTGTTTTCCGTAAGCTGTTCATCATCGAGGTCTAAATATCTGGAGACGGGATCATAGACGACATTTTCCAAGATGGTTCCGAATTTTCGAGTACAAGCATAGATTTGAGGTTCGGCGGTAGGCGATAAAGCAATAACTTTGGCATAGCAACCACCTTCAAAATTGAACACTCCTTCATCGCTCCAGCCGTGTTCATCATCACCGATAAGTTTTCTTTTGGGGTCAGCCGAAAGAGTCGTTTTACCGGTTCCCGATAAGCCAAAGAAAATGGCCACATCGCCGCTTTTACCCACATTGGCAGAGCAGTGCATGGTCATAATGCCGTCTAAAGGGAGAAGATAGTTCAACACGGTGAAGACCGATTTTTTTATCTCCCCACCATAACCGGAATTGCCGATAAGTCCTATTTTTTGCTCGAAATTCAGTAATATAAAAGTTTCCGAAGAAGTACCGTCAATTTCCGGTGTTCCTTTAAACGAAGGTACGGCTATAATAGTAAATTCCGGAACGAAGCGACGTAACTCATCGAATGTCTCCGCTTCAATAAGCATATTGCGGGCAAATAAGCTATGCCAAGCATATTCCGTTATTATTCTCACGGGCATGCGGTAATTGGGGTCAGCTCCGGCGTAACAATCCTGAACAAAGAGGTCGCGACCCTGCAAAAAACCCTGAAGACGTTGAAAAATCATATTGAACTTATCGGTGCTAAAGGGACGGTTATATTCTCCCCACCAGATATTTTTTTCGCTTTCCGCTTCTTTGACAATAAATTTGTCGTTAGCCGCTCGAGCGGTATGTTTCCCCGTATTAACGACAACAGCACCCATGTGGCTGATTTTGCCTTCGGAACGGAAAATGATTTCTTCGTAAAGGGCTTCCGTGGGAAGATTCCAGTAAACATTGTGTAAATTTCTCAAACCATGGTTGGAAATACCGTATTCACTTTTGACAGCTTTCGCCTGATTTTGTGCCGGCGTTTTAATATCTATAATATATTGACTCATTTCCAATCTCTCCTCAATTTACGGTCACCGATATATATTTCGTTAGGTGAGTCGGGGTCAAGAGCCCACTTGATACGTGCGATTCCTTCGGTAATATCTTTAACGGAACCGCAATAACTAAGGCGTAAATAACCTTCTAAACCAAATTCCGACCCGGGAACTGTTACCACCAGAGCTTTTTCCAAAAGGAAATGAGATAGCTCGTTGGAATTCATACGGTAGGCTCTAAAATCAGGCAGACAATAAAAAGTGCCTTCAGGGGGAATAATTTTGACTCCGGAGAAGGATTTTAATTCGTTGACCATAATATTGCGGTTATTTTCCAAGGTCAAACGGAGACTTTCGACAGAACTTTGGACACCGTTCAAAGCACCCGTGGCGGCGGCTTGGGAGACTATCGAGGGGCAGGAAGTATTTTGAGCGGCAACATTAATCATGGCGGTAATGATTTTTCGATTGGCAATAGTCCACCCGATACGGAATCCCGTCATAGCATACATTTTAGAAACGCCGTTAATGACAATAAGCTTGGAAGAGTCGGAATTGTCTTTGGCATATTTATAACAGGGGACGGCAACTTTACCATCAAAGACTAATTTTTGATAAATATCATCCATAATCAGATAGATATCTTTTTTCTCGCAAAATTCGACAATTTCGGCGATAAAATCTTCAGAATAGACAGCACCCGACGGATTGTTGGGAGAATTGATAATAATAGCTTTGGTATAGGAACTGACCGCTTGCGTAATATCTTTCATACGAGGTTGAAAACGGCCATCTTCGGCTCTGACAATTACCGGTATCCCGTAGACCATTTTAACAATTTCAGGATAACTTACCCAATGAGGGGCAAGGATGATCACTTCATCCTGTGGATTGATAATGGTCATCATTAAGTTATATAATGCCTGCTTGGCACCGCTGGAAACGATAACATTTTCAGGTCCGATAACTTTATTGTAATTTTCTTCGGTATATCTGATAATCGCTTGGATAAGAGAAGGGATCCCTTCGGTGGGGGTATATCTGATATCAGCCGAGCGCAATTTGACGGAACTACTTAAAACGGCATCAAAGGGAACTTTACTCTTCGGTTCCCCCGCTCCGAGATGAATAACGGGCTCGCCTCTTTCTTTTAATAAGCGAGCGGCTTCATTTAGTCTTAGGGTAGCAGATTCTCGAATTTCTCGAGCTAATTGACTTACACTCATCCGGCTATCCTTTCATCAAAATAGCTATGGAAGTAACATCAACGATATCTTCATCAGAGCAGCCGCGAGAGAGATCGTTGGCAGGTTTGGCTAATCCCTGAATGATAGGACCGGTAGCGGTGGCATTGGCTAATCGTTGGGTCAGTTTATAACTTATGTTACCGGCATCAAGGTCGGGGAATATCAATATATTGGCTTCACCGCCAATAACGGAATCCGGCGCTTTACTTTTGGCAATTTCGGGAACGATGGCGGCGTCGACCTGAAGCTCGCCATCGACTTTCAATTCGGGATGCTCTTTTTTTAATATTTCTACCGCTTTGACGACTTTGGTAACGTCGGAATGGCTGGCAGAACCTTTGGTGGAAAAAGACAGCAAAGCGATTTTGGGCTCCATACCCAGCAAATTTTCCATAGTTTGTGCCGTAGATACGGCAATCGAAGCCAACTGTTCCGAATTGGGATTGGGGACAACAGCACCGTCGGCATACAAGAAAACTTTGTTTACTTCGTTACGATATTTGGGGACTGTCATCATAAAACAACTGGATACGGTGTTGATGCCTTCTTTTAAGCCGATAACCTGAATGGCGGCACGCAGGACATCGCCGGTAGTGTGTATAGAGCCAGCCACAGAGGCATCGACTTGATCGTGACGTACCATCATCGCCCCGAAATAAAGAGGTTGTTTTATGGTTTGAGTAGCTTCTTCTTTGGTAATATTTTTTTTCTTGCGCAGTTCCATAAAATCATCGACGAAGAGATTCAAATCGGCAGCATTTTGCGGGTTGATGACCCGTACTTGCGATAAATCCAAACTATGTTCTTTGGCTAATTTTTCAATTTCTTTTTCATCACCGAGAAGAGTAACCTGTGCCATTTGTTCGCTTATTATTTTCTTGGCGGCTCTGATGACTCGTGGTTCGGTACCTTCGGGCAAAACCACTTTTCTGTGTTTTTCTTTGGCTTTTTCTTTTATGGTTTTCAAAGCGTTCATAATCATCTCCAACATAAAATAATATTGTATATTTTTAAACTTTAATATTTTGTTCTTTAAAATTAGGGTTACTTATATATGCTTCGATAAAACGGTCAATATCACCATCCATAACAGCTTGGATATTGGAGGTTTCCACTTCCGTACGATGGTCTTTTACCATATTATAAGGGTGAAAGACATAAGAACGAATCTGACTGCCCCATTCAATTTTCTTTTTGGTTTTTTCATATTTATCCATTTTTTGGGCTTCTTCTTCTTTCTTAAGCTGGTATAACCGAGCTTTCAGAACCAAGAAAGCAGAGTCCTTGTTTTTGTGTTGACTGCGTTCCGATTGACAGGTGACGACAATACCGGTGGGAATATGAGTAATGCGTACGGCTGATGAGGTTTTGTTGACGTGTTGTCCGCCGGCTCCGGAAGCGCGATAAGTGTCGATGCGCAAGTCTTCGTCTTTGAGCTCAATTTCGATATTATCTTCCACTACCGGATAGACATGAATCGAAACAAAGGAAGTATGACGGCGGGAGTTAGCATCGAAGGGGGAAATCCGTACTAAGCGATGGACACCCGATTCCGCTTTGAGAAAGCCATAGGCAAAATCACCTTTTACTTTCAAGGTAGCCGACTTAAGTCCCGCTTCGTCTCCCGGTTGATAATCTATGAGTTCGGCGGTGAATTTTTTTCGTTCCACCCAGCGGTTATACATACGAAAAAGCATTTCCGCCCAATCCTGCGATTCCGTACCGCCGGCACCGGGGTGAATGGTCAAAATGGCATCGCGGTGGTCATCGGGTCCGGACAGAAAAGAGGAAAATTCGAATTTTGCGATATCTTTTTCCAATTCTTTAAATGATTCTTTGATTTCTCGGGCATCTTCGGAGGTTTCTTCAATATCGGCAAGTTCCATAAGACCGTTTATCGTTTCCCAATCGGAGACAAGTTTTTGATGGGTTTCAATCCATTTTTTATGGATAGAAATTTTCTTCAGTATCGCTTGAGCTGATTGGTTGTTATTCCAAAAATCCGATGCGGTAGTCAGTTTCTCTAATTCCATAATTTTCTTTCGCCTACCGGCAAGGTCAAAGATACCTCGCTAATTTATCGAGTTTATCCTTCAGTTCGGGCAATCTGGTTTTGATATCACTTAAAGTCATATTTTCCAATCTCCTTTAAAATAAAAAGTAATATATCAATATAATACTGTCGGTGCAAACATAATCGGCTAAACAAGTGATATTTTTCACATTTGGCAAGAAGATATTTCATTAAAATAGAGTTGACAAAATAAGTCCGTGTCTTTTTTTTGCCGTGTATTATGAATTTAAGAAAACTTACCGTTGGTCCTTTTGAAGTCAATTGCTATCTCTACGGAGATGAGGATACTCAAAAAGGGATAATTATTGATCCCGGTGCTGAGGCAGGTTATATTATTGATAATATTCGACAGGCTCGCATTGTCCCGCAAGCGATTTTGTTAACTCATGGCCATGGCGACCATATTGCGGCTATTCCCCAATTAAAAGAAAAATATGACCTTCCGGTATATGTCGGTAAAGAGGATAAAGAATTTCTGTTAAACCCTGATAAAAATCTTTCCGCTTTATTGGGAGAAACTTTAATGCCCGTACCACCTGATTATTTACTTGAAGATGAGCAGCTTCTTGACATCAACGGTATTTTATTAAAAGTTTTGGCAACTCCCGGTCATACCCCGGGCGGAGTTTGTTTTCTGGACGAGAGAGAAGGCTTATTATTTACCGGCGATACTTTGTTCTATGGTTCCATCGGTCGCACTGACCTTGTCGGAGGCTCTTATGAGACACTAATAGCTTCCATTCATAACAAAATCTTAACTTTGCCGGATGAAATTGTTTGTTATCCCGGACATGGTCCGCAAACAACGGTGGGCGGGGAAAGAATTAACAACCCTTTTTTGAAAGGAAATTATTTTGTCTGACTTAATAATAGAGCCTCTTACAGTTCCAGGTGTTATGGATTACCACTGCCATTGCGATTATTCCCTTGATGCCGTGGGAACGGTGGAAGAATATTGTCACATAGCTCTTAAAAGAAATTTGGCGGAAATATGTTTTACCACTCATTTTGACAGCAACCCTCATTCTGATGGTAAAGATAATTTTATCCGTATTAAAGGAGAAAAGGTTCCGACAACGGTGGAAAATATAGAGCCTTATGTCGAAGATGTTCAAAAAGTTGCGGAAAAATATTATCTTGAAGGCGTTTCAGTGAAATTGGGTCTGGAAATCGGATGGTATGAAGGATGTGAAGAAATAGTTGAAAAGGTTCAAGAGCGTTATAATTTTGATTATTTACTTTGTGGAATCCACGAAATTGATAATATTTGTTTTTGTTGTCGCCACTCTTTTGAAAAATATTTTAGCCAAAACAGTGCCGCTCAAGCGGTGGAGAAATACTATCGACAAGTTAATTTAGCCGCCAAAACCAAGCTTTTTAATACCATTGCTCATTTTGAATATTATTTGAAATACGGCTCAGATTTTTACGGTAAGGAAATATTAACGGCTCATAAACCGTTTCTGGAAGAAACCTTTCAAACCTTGAAAGAGACCCGGACAAGTTTGGAAATAAATACTTCGGCTCAGCGTCATGGCTTGAAGCATTATTATCCACGTATGGAAATTATTAATGCCGCCAAAAAAGCCGGTGTGATTGTTAATTATCTGGGCTCTGATGCCCATCGGCCGGAACAAGTCGGGTATGATTTCGAAGTTGCCGTTTCTTTGGTGCCTGACACGGTTCATGATACCGATGGCTAAGTAATTGTGGTTTTCAAGGTTTCCATTATGCCCCGAAAAAAATATAAAAAACTACCTCGTTCTTTTTATAATCGCCCGACGCTAGACGTCGCCGAGGATATACTGGGGAAATATATCGTTTATCACTCTCCTTTGGGGAAGCTCTCGGCAAGGATTGTCGAAGTGGAAGCATACATCGGGCAGGAAGATTCCGCTTGTCATGCGGCTCGAGGGAAAACCAAACGCAATGCGGTGATGTTCGGGAAACCGGGAGTTGTCTATATTTATTTCGTTTATGGTATGTACCACTGTTTGAATTTTGTTACCGAAGAAGAAGGAAAACCGGCGGCGGTTTTACTGCGAGCGGCAGAGCCGTCAGAAGGTATGGAAATTATGAGACAATTGTCGCCGGGGAAAAAAGATATGGAACTATTGTCAGGTCCCGGTAAATTTTGTCGTTCTTTTGGACTGACGAGAGAACAAAATGGGCTTGATTTAACCGGCTCTGTAATTTATCTTGAAGAGCGGTCGTTTAAGGTCAAAAATATAAAAAGAACCTCTCGTATAGGAATAAATACCGCGAAGAAGAACCCCTGGCGTTTTTATGACTCCGATTCAAAGGTTGTGTCGAAATAAAGTAATAATATAATACAATATAAGGATAAGGGATATGCCTCAAAAAACCGGTTCCGTACCAAAAAGAAAGACGAGCAAGAGAGATATTAAACATGGTAAAAATGTTGTTTCTCGAAAAAATAAAACCATTCCCATTTCTGTTTTCGGTAATGTGATGAAGCAGTTCGATGCTGCGGCTAAAAAGCTCAATACTGATTCTTCTGTGCTTGAATTCATTAAAATACCTCGTCGTAGCACTATTGCCAATCTTCCGGTTAAGATGGATGACGGCTCTTTTAAAATGTTCAAAGCTTATCGTGTGCAACATTCCATCGCCCGTGGTCCGGCCAAAGGTGGAATACGGTTTCACCCGAATGTTAATCTTGATGAAGTTCAGGCGCTTGCTTCTTGGATGACCTGGAAATGCGCGGTGGTCAATATTCCTTTTGGCGGTGCCAAAGGGGGTGTTGTGTGTGATCCTTTCAAGCTGTCCAACGGCGAGCTGGAACGTTTGACTCGCCGTTATGTCGCCGATATGATGAATCTGTTCGGTCCCGATGACGATGTCCCCGCTCCCGATGTGGGCACCGGTCCCCAAATAATGGCGTGGTTTATGGACACTTATTCGATGCGGGAAAACCATTCCGTACCCGCTGTCGTAACCGGTAAACCGATAACTCTGGGCGGTTCCTTGGGAAGAAGTGAAGCCACCGGTCGGGGAGTGATGATTTCCACACGGGAAGCCGCAAAATATATCAAGCTCGATTTGTCCCGTTCTACCGCGGCGGTTCAGGGCTTTGGAAATGTCGGTTCTATTTCTGCCAAGTTGCTTCATGAATTGGGCGTGAAGTTTCTCTATGTCGCGGATGTCCACGGCGCCATTTACAATCCTAAAGGAATTGATATCAAAAAGTTGATTAAATATGTGGAAAAGGAAAAAACCATTATCGGTTTCCCCGATTCCAAAACCGTTAAATCGGATAGTGTTCTAACCGCTCCGGTTGATATCGTTATCCCGGCGGCTTTGGAAAATCAAATCACCGAAAAAAATGCTCCTAATATAAAATGTAAAATTATTGCCGAAGGTGCCAATGGTCCTACTACTCCCGAAGCTGATAAAATTCTTGATAAGAAGAAAATCCTGGTAATTCCCGATATTTTATGCAATGCCGGAGGAGTAACGGTATCGTATTTCGAGTGGGTGCAAAATCGTATCGGTTATTTCTGGACCGAAGAAGAGGTTAACCGCCGTTTGGAAGAAAAAATGGTTATGGCTTTTAGCGATGTTCTTAATATGGCTTTGAAAAATAAAACCAGTTTACGAATCGGTGCCTTTATGCTGGCTATCACCCGCGTGGTTGAGGTGGTTCATTTAAGAGGCATTTATTCATAAAAATCCTTTTTTTACCCCTTTGTTTTGGAAAAGACAGTTTTTTTAAAGAAACTGTCTTTTAATTTAAAGCTTGTAATCAAGGGGATAATTGATAAATTGAACAAAATTAATTTCTTATTTGGTGAAAGTTAATGTTTGGAGAAAATTTTATCGGTCGCGCCATAATTGCCGCTCCGGCGATATTATTCTCGTTAACGGTACATGAATATTTTCATGCTTGGACCGCTTTGCGCTTTGGTGATACCACGGCGCGCGATATGGGCAGGCTTACTTTAAATCCCTTGGCTCATCTTGATTTTTTTGGTACGATTATGATGTTTCTTTCGGGGTTTCGTTTTGGCTGGGCAAAACCGGTTCCGGTTAACCCTTATAACCTTCCCAATCCCAGAGTAGCGGATTTCTGGATATCGGCTGCCGGTCCTCTGTCCAATTTCGGTATGGGATTAATTGCCGGAATGATTTTGCGCTTGATAATTTCCATGCAGATTCATTTACCGGATGCGGTTTATATGTTCTTATATTTTTCCGTTATGATAAATGTGTCCTTAGCTTTTTTTAATTTGATTCCTCTTTTTCCTCTCGATGGTTCCCATATTTTAAGGAGTATCTTACCCCCGCGATATGAGGTTTCTTTGAGTCAGTTGGATAAGGTAGGACCTTTTATTTTAATTCTGTTGATTGTCGTTGGTGGTTTCTGGTTTATTCTGGGTCCTTTTATTTCTTTCTTTGTCTATTTATTCTCCGGTATGCGGTTAATGTGATATGAAAACAAGTCTGATTAAATATTATCTGTTGCTTGCTTTTTCTATGGCAGTTATTATCGGGTGCGGGGGACCCCCTGAAAAACAAAAGGATATTTTTTTTAATGAAAAGATTTCCTCACGAAAGATAACTGCCGAAGCTTATTTGTTCGATGCCAAAATTAAAAGAAGGGGGAAACTTAACTCTTTTCGTCTGGAAGTTTTTCAAACCGATTGGGGACTTGCCCTCGGCGGCAGAGGTTATCTGGGCAAAGGAGCTTTTAAAGGAGTGATAACAGCCGATAGTTTGTTCGTATATTTCCCGACAAGCAATCAATATCTTTACGAACCGATTGACAAAGTAATGCAGTCCTTTAATTGTACCAAAGAGAGACCGCATATAAATATTTTAAAATTATTCTACAATCTACCAACGGCGGTAATCAATAATATCGATGCTTCGGTGATTGATGATTATAGAAATAAAAAACGTCCTCAATTCACCGTAACTTTTTTGGGTTGTCCTTGGAAAATTGTTATTGTTTATGCTCAACAGAAAAAAGGATGGCGTATCAAAAGATTTGTTTTTACCGATGGAAAAAAAAATACCCTTAAAGCTAAAAGAAGAACCTATAAGGGTAGGGTAAAAGTTCCTTTGAGGAAATTCGATATTGCTATAAAAACCGACGCAGAGCGTATTGTACTTTGAAGTAAGGTAACTTATCCGAGTTGACTTATTCTTCTAAATATATCATATTCTTAAAATAAATAGAGGAGTCATTGGTTGAACTTATATGGGAGAACATTTTCAGTCTTAAAACCATACTGGAAACAGCTTTTCACGGCTTCGTTTTCAGCTTTGTTGTATGCTCTTTTTTCCGGTATTTTGATTTGGGTGTTCGGTCCGTTATTGATGACTCTTTTTCAGGTAAAAAATATTCCTGTTGTTTCCGAACTTAATCAACCTTCCCAGCAGCAGGTTGCTCCCTATAAAAACAGTGCCAATAATTCAAAAACTTTTTTTCAAAATGTTAATGAAAAAATATCCAACGTCAAAGAACAAATGAAAACCAGAATCAATTCTTTAGTAATGTCCAACACGCGGAAAAAAACATTGGTTAATTTTTGCTGGTTTATATTATTGGTGGTATTATTGAAAAACCTGTTTTTGTATTTGCAGGGATTCTTTATGGCTTATGTGCAACAGTCGGTTATTCGCTCGTTTCGTGAAAAACTGTTTGAGAAATATCAGCGTTTGTCATTGGACTATTTTCATTCTCGTCGCACGGGGCAGATAATCTCGCGGGTAACCAATGATGTCATGGTGCTCAACGAAGCGGTGGATATTGGCTTTAATCGTTTGATCACCGATTCTATTATGGTTTTATTGTTCTTTTTCTTTCTGGTGATTTTAAGTTGGAAACTGACTTTGCTGTCTATGATTATTTTACCGGTGGTATTTGGCTTTATCTGGTTCATCGGGAAAAAACTGCGCAAATATTCCGAACGTTCTCAGAGGCGCATGTCCGATGTTAATTCCATCCTTGAAGAGGATATAAATAATATTAGAATTGTCAAAGCCTTCTCAATGGAGAAATTTGAGATAAAAAGATTTTTTAAAGCGACTTATAATTATTTTCATTCTCTTTTATGGATGACGCGTATCCGTCATCTGGCTTCCCCTATTAACGATACCTTAGCTACCATTGCCGGTGTGATTATATTACTCTTTGCCGGGAGCAAAATAATAGCGGGAACGGGGGAGATGGATGCCGGTGATTTTATGACCTATCTTTTGGCGATGCTTTCCATGATTAAACCGGTAAAATCACTAAGTCAAATTCATATCAAGGTTCAGGAAGGTATGGCGGCGGCGGAACGAATTTTTGAAGTTATCGATGCCAAAGAAAAAGTTGTCGATGCTCCTCAACCTTTGTCCATAGAAAAATTCACCAAAAATATTGAATTTAAAAATGTCTCTTTTAGTTATAACGGTAATAATACCATTGTTAGAGACATTTCTTTTGTAGTCAATTATGGCGAGGTGGTAGCTTTTGTCGGTCCTTCGGGAGCGGGTAAATCGACATTAATGGATTTGTTACCCCGTTTTTATGACCCTCAGCAAGGTGAGATTTTGATTGATGGTTATAATATTAAATCTCTTTCGCTGGAATCATTGCGGTCGTTAATGGGTATCGTTACTCAGGAAACTTATTTATTCAATGATACCGTGTTTAATAATATCGCTTACGGGTTATCGGAAATTTCCAAAGAAAAGGTTATAGAAACAGCCAAAATAGCCAATGCTCATGATTTTATAATGAAACTGGAAAAAGGTTACGATACGATCGTGGGTAATCGGGGAGTTAAACTTTCGGGGGGAGAAAAACAACGCATCGCCATTGCTCGGGCTTTGTTGAAAGATCCTCAGATTTTGATTTTTGACGAAGCGACCTCGGCTTTGGATACCGAAGCGGAAGTATTGGTGCAGGAAGCTATTAACCGTTTGATGCATAACCGAACCTCTTTGGTCATAGCTCATCGGCTTTCTACGATAAAAAACGCCAACCGCATTCTTGTTATTGATGACGGGCAGATTGTTGAAAGCGGTACTCATGAAGAACTGCTGAAGTTACAAGGTTTGTACCATCGTTTGTATTCCATGCAATTCAGGGACAGATAATGAATATCGCTTTTTTAGATTCTGTGGACAAAAAGACATACGGCGGGATGGAAGAGTGGATTCGGCTGGTTGCTTGGGGTTTGCAAAAACGTCAACATAAGGTCTTCATTCTGAGTAGGGAAGATTCCGTTTTTTTTAAAAGGATTCATAAAGAGAATAAAGATTTGAGATTGATTCCTTTAAATATTAGCGGTGATTTTAATCCGTTTACAATCTCCAATTTAAAAAATATTTTGTCAGATAATAATATTGATATTTTATCTGTTAATTTTACCAAAGATATAAGGTTGGGGGGATTAGCCGCTCGTTTTAAGGGAGATATTAAAGTTGTCTGGTCGGTGGGGCTTAATATTACCAAAAACAGCTTCAGCCATAAAATGCTTACCCCGCATCTCATCAATGGTGTTATCGTCCCTTCGGCATCTTTGAAAAAACAAATTACTCGATATGGCTATATTAAAGAAAGTGATGTCAAGGTTATTCCCATTGGGATTCCCGATATTAACTTTGATGATTTAAAGTTATCGGCACGTTCAAAATTAAGAAATCAGTACCATCTCTCTCAAAAAAGTATCGTTGCCCTCACGGTGGGGAGATTTGTCAATCAGAAGGGGCATGTTTATCTTATTGATGCCGCATGCGAGATTGTAAAAAAACAGCCTCGGATTGTTTTTATGCTGTTGGGAGAGGGACTATTGGAAAATCAACTCAAACTTAAAGTAGAGAAGTTAAATATATCTCACCATTTCGTCTTTGCCGGGATGTTGGATGATTTGACTAATTACTGGGCGGGAGCGGATTTGATGATTCATCCCTCCGTTGAAGAACCGTTTGG